>NZ_JBFAHO010000011.1:0-216477 GCF_040654215.1 Nonomuraea sp. NPDC050733
CCGCCACCGCGCCGGCCACGGCCAGGTACACCGGCACGGGCACGGACGGCGCCGCCGAGCCCGTCATGCCCGCGGCGAACGCCGTCAGCGTCACCAGCGCGATCACCGTGCCCGCCCCGACCGACACGAGCACCGCGGTCAGCGTCTCCAGCCGCAGCACGCGCAGCACCTGCCGCCTGGTCGTGCCCACCAGCCGCAGCAGCGCCAGCTCGCCGGCGCGGTCCGAGGTGGACATGGCCAGCGTGTTGACCACGGCGATCGCGGTGAAGGCGATGACCAGTCCCATGGCCACGTAGTTCACCTCGGCGTCGGGGGCGCCCACCTCGGCCGCCTCGGCGCGGTCGAGCACCCGCAGCCCGGGCAGGGCCGCGGCGAGCCGGTCCCGGGTCAGCGTGGGTGCCGACACCAGCAGCGTGCCCGACGGGTCGTCGACGTGCGCGGCGACGAGCGCGTGGTCCAGAGTCATATCGCCGAACCCGAGGCCGCGGGCGTAGAGGGCGGCGACCCGCGGCGCGACCGGCGTGCCGTCGCCGAGCGTCAGCTCCAGCCGGTCGCCCACCCCCACGCCGAGCCGGGAGGCCGCGGTCCGGCTCAGCGCGACCGAGCCGGGGCCGAACCCGTCCAGGGACCCGGCCACGACTCCCAGGTCCACGGTACGGGCGTCCGGCGTGAGGCCCTGCGCGCCGTACCGGTCGAGCCCGGCCCTGACGGAGGTGCGCACCACCTCGGTGACGGCCTCCACCCCGGGCACCCGGCGCACCCGGGCGGCGGGCGTGCCCTCCCGGAGCGCCGGGCCCGTCACGGCGGGCAGTTCGCGGCCGGACAGGACGAACCCGGCGTGGATCCCGGCGTCGGCCTGCTCGCGGGCCGCCTGGCCGAGGGTGACGGGGACGAACAGGATCGTGCACGTCATGGCGACCATGAGGGTGAGCGGCGCGATGACCGAAGCCGTCCGCCCGGCGCGGGAGCGCAGGTTGCGCGCCGCGAGGTGGCCGGCGGCGCCGAGTGCGCCCAGGGGCGCCCCGAGCGCCGTGACCGCCGCCCGCGCCAGCAGCGGACCGAGCAGCGCCACGGCCGCCGCCCACACCAGCGCGGTGAGCATCGTCACCGGGCTCGCCGCCGCCTCCGTCTCCAGCCCGGACAGCACCACCGCGAGCGCCGCGCCGCCGGCGGCCAGCACCGCTCCCGCCACGATCCGGCCCGTCGCCGGCCGGCCGCTCTCCAGCGCCGCCTCGCCCAGGGCCTCCACCGGCCTGATCCGGGTCGCGCGCCGCGCCGACACCAGGGCCGCCACCCAGGCCGCCGCCACGGTCGCGACGAGCGCGGCCAGCGCCGGGAACGGGCTCACGACCAGCTCCAGGTTCTCCGGCATCGCGCCGAGCGCCACGAACCTCGACCGCAGCCAGAACCCCAGTCCCATCCCCGCCGCCGAGCCGAGCGTCCCGGCGGCCAGCCCGAGCAGCACCGCCTCGCCGCCCAGCAGCCGGCGCACCTGCCGGGGCGTGGCGGCCACGGCGCGCAGCAGCGCGATCTCCCGCTGCCGCTGCTGGACCGACAGGGCGAACGTGCCGGCCACGACGAGGATCGCCACCAGCAGCGAGGTGCCGCCGAGCGCGCCGCCCAGGCTCACCAGCCGGGTCCGCGCCTTCTCCGCGTCCAGGAACTCGACCGCCCCGCGCTCGTCCCCGGTGTAGGCGACAGGAGCGGCGTTCCGCTTGTCGCCCGCGTGCGCGGCCAGCACGGCGGAGACGTCCACCCGGGGGAACACCCCGATCGCGCTCACCAGCCCCGCGTGGCCGGCCAGCCGGCGCGCCTCCGCCGTGGAGAGGAACACCGTGTCCTGCCCCGGCAGCGCCTGCGCGGTCACGCCGACGACCCGATGACGGCCCAGCCGCGCGCCGACGGCCAGCCCGGCGCGGGCGTCGACCACCACCTCGCCCGCCGTCCGCGGCTGCCGTCCCGACGCGATCGTGAACGGCGTGAGCGCGGCCGACTCCCACCCGTGCCCCAGCGCCTCGCCGAACGGGAACGTCACCTCCGGGACCACCCGCGACACCCCGGGCGCGGCCCGCAGCTCGCCCGCCAGCCCGGCGGGGATCCACGCCCGCTCCGCTAGCGGCTTGGCCTTGGTCTTCACCTTGTCGCCCGAGGCCACCGTCTGCCGCACGAAGCGGTCACCGGCCACGATCAGCGGCGCCCCCGCGTAGCGCTGCGGCGCGACCGTGCCGCGCAGGCCCGTGTCCAGCAGCATCAGGCAGGCGCACACCAGCGCCGCGGCGCAGAGCAGCGCCACGAAGGCCCCCGCCACCCCGGCCTTGCGATGCCGCAGCGAGCGGACCGCGAACCCCGTCATCCCCTGGGACCTCGCCATCACGTCCACGCCCCCAGCCGCGTCATGCGCTCGGCCACCTTCTCGGCCGACGGCGCGCCCATCTCGTCCACGATCCGCCCGTCGGCCAGGAACAGCACGGTGTCGGCGTACGAGGCGGCCACCGGGTCGTGGGTGACCATCACCACGGTCTGGCCCATGCCCTCCACCACCTCGCGCAGCAACGTCAGCACACCCCGGGCCGTCATCGTGTCCAGCGCCCCGGTCGGCTCGTCGCCGAAGAGCACCTCCGGCTTCGTCACCAGTGCCCGGGCGATCGCCGCCCGCTGCTGCTGGCCGCCCGACAACTCCGCCGGCCGCCGCCCGGCCCGACCGTCCATGCCGACCCGGCGCAGCAGCTCCGCCGCCCAGAACGCGTCCACGCGGGCCCCGGCCAGCCGCAGGGGCAGCGCCACGTTCTCCGTCACCGTCAGCGACGGGACCAGGTTGAACGACTGGAACACGAACCCGACCCGCCGCCTGCGCAGCTCGGTCAGCCGGGTCTCGTCCATGCCGGCCAGCTCCGTGCCGCCCAGCCGGACCGAGCCCGAGGTCGGGACGTCCAGCCCGGCCGCGCAGTGCAGGAACGTGCTCTTGCCCGATCCGGACGGCCCCATCACCGCCGTGAAGCTCCCGCGCGGGATCGCCACGGACACCTCGCGCAGGGCGGCCACGGCCCCCTGCCCCTTCCCGTACACCTTGCTCACGGCGTCGAGCCGCACCACGTCCGTCATGCCCTCAAGCCTGCTCAGCGGGCCGCCCCCGGACCAGAGACGCGATCACCGGTCGACCATGACGCCATCATGAACCGGACACTGATAGACATGTCCCCGTGATTCGCGTACTGCTGGCAGAAGATCAGCACGTGGTCAGGGGCGCGCTGGCGGCGCTGCTGGGCCTGGAGGCCGACCTGGAGGTCGTGGCGGCCGTGGACTCGGGCGACGCCGCCGTGGCCGCCGCCCCGGCCCACCGGCCGGACGTGGCCGTCATGGACATCGACATGCCGGGCCGGCTCGACGGCCTCGACGCGGCGAGCGAGATCCGCGCCCGCGTCCCGTCGTGCCGCATGCTCATGCTCACCGGGTACGGCAAGCCGGGGCACCTGCGCCGGGCGCTGGCGGCCCAGGTGGACGGTTTCCTGCTGAAGACGGCGCCGCCGGAGGACCTGGTGGCGGCCATCCGCAAGGTCGCGGCGGGGGAGCGGGTGCTGGACCCCTCGCTCGCGGTGGCCGCCTGGGGGCTGGCGGAGAACCCGCTGACCGGCCGCGAGGCGGACGTGCTGCGCCTGGCAGCCGGCGGCGGCGACGCCACGGACATCGCCGCCGAGCTGCACCTGACGGCGGGCACGGTCCGCAACTACCTGACGGGCATCGTGGCCAAGCTCAACGCCCGCAACCGCACGGACGCGGTCCGGATCGCCACGGAGGCCGGCTGGATCTGACGCCCGCTCACGCCGCCGGGCTCGGGCAGGGCGTGGCGAGGAGGGGGGTCACGGCCTCCAGCTCGAACCAGCCGTCCTCCGCGGCGGTGGTCAGGCGGCCGTCGAGGGCGGCCAGCCGGGTGGTGAGGTTGCCGATGCCGGACGAGCCGTGCCGGGCCCGCGCGCCCCGGGCGCCGTCGTTGCGGACGCGCAGCCGTACCGCGCCGTCCTCCAGCGCCGTGGAGACGGCGCAGGTGCGTGCGGAGCTGTGGCGCAGCACGTTCGTCACGGCCTCGCGCAGGACGGCGCTCAGCACGGTCTCGGCCTCGGCGGGCAGCGGCGGGTGGTCGAGGTCCACGGTGACCTCCACCCCCGCGGCCGACAGCACCGAGCGCGCCGAGGCCGCCTCGGAGGCCAGCGACAGCTCGCGGTGCTCGCCGGAGACCGAGCGCAGGTCCGCCTCCGCCTGCTCGGCCAGGGCGATGACTCCCGTCAGCTCCGCACGGGCCCGCGCGGGGTCGAGCCGCCGGGCCAGCTCGCACTTCAGCAGGATGGCGGCCAGGCTGTGGCCGAGGAGGTCGTGCAGGTCACGGGCGGCCCGCAGGCGCTCCTCGACGACGGCCGCGCGGGCCAGCTCCTCGCGGGCGGCCTGGAGCTCCTTCACCTGCCGGGCCAGCCGCACCAGGCCGTACACGACGAGACCGGTGACGAGGGTGCTGACGGTGAAGTTCGCTGTGACGGCGGAGGGCAGCCCGAAGGCCGTCCCCGCGACGGCCACCGCGGCGAGCACGCCCGCCACGAGCGGCCAGGCCACCCGCCACCGGAACGCCAGCAGCACCGGCCCCGCCACGAACCCGGCCACGCCCAGCCAGATCGGCCCGAACACCGGCACGGGCGCGACCGCCAGCACGGTCATCACGCCCAGCGCCGCCATGTGCCGGCCGTTGACGGACCGCAGCTGCATCGCGACGATCACGGCCAGGACCGCCGCCGCGGGCGCCACCATGCCCGCGGGCAGCGCCAGCAGGGCCTTCACGCTGAACCCCACCAGCACGGCCGCGAGCAGCCCGAGGACCACGCCGTACGACTCGCCGTACGTCGCCCTGCCCGTCTCCGCCTCGCCTGCGCCGGCGGCCTGGTGGGGCAGCGCGGCCTCGACGACGTAGCGGCCGTCCGGGGCGAGCCCCGCAGACAGGACGCCGCCCGCCGCCTCCACCTGCGCGGCCGTCGCGCCCGGCCCGCCGTCCTCGGCGGTCCGCCGGCCGTCGTCCGTGACGCGCAGCCGCACCGTCCCGTCCGTCTCCAGGGTCTCGATCAGGCACGTACGGGCGGCGCCGCGCCGGACGACGTCCGTCACCGCCTCCCGCAGCACGGCGGCGAGCACGGCGCCCGCCGGTCCCAGCGGCTCGGCGTGCCCTTCGCGCACCTCGGCGCCGATCCCGGCGGCGGCCAGCAGGGCGCGGGCGGTCGTCAGCTCGGGGCCGAGGGACATGGCCCGGTAGCCGGCGGCCGCCTCCCGGGCCGTGGCCAGCGACTCCCGCGCCGTCCGCACCACCTCGCCCAGCATGTCGGCGCCCGCGAGGGCCCGCCGCACGCCCTCGACGATCACCGCCAGGCCCCGGCCCAGGCCGTCGTTCAGCTCCGCCGCGATCCGCAGCCGCTCGTCGGCCGCCGCGCCCGCCGCCAGCGCCGCCCGGCTCGCGTGCAGCTCGCCGGCCCGGTCCACCAGCCGTCCCATGCCGTAGATGAGCAGTGACAGCAGCGCCGTCGTGATCGTGGCGTCCAGGGTGGTCCGCACGTCGCCGTGCCGGGCGTGCTCGATCACCGCCGCCTCCAGCACCGCCATGGGCGTCAGCGCCCACCACCGCGACAGCAGCAGCGCTCCGCCCAGGAACCCGATCACCCCCACGGAGGACCCGAGCCCGGCCGACAGCCCGGTCACCAGCGCGGCCTGCGCGGTGAGCAGCCATCCGGCGCGCCGCCACAACACGTACGCGACCTGGACGCCGAAGACCGCCAGCGCCCCGGGGAAACCCGCGATCACGTACACGCCGGCGAATCCGGCCAGCACCACGACCACGATCAGCCGCGCCTGACGCACCCTTGCCCCCCTGTGACCTGTGAGGGCACCAGCCTAGGAGGGGCGGCGCGGCGGTCGAACTCGCGTCAGCCGAACCCGCGCGGCAGCACCGTGACCGGGCACGGCGCCGCCCGCAGCACCTTCATGGCCAGCTCCCCGAGGAAGACCCGGTGCGGCTGCGCGTCCTCGCTGGCCGCGCACACCAGCAGCTCGCCGGGCGTCCACTCCAGCGTCTCCAGGGCCGAGGCCACGTCGTGCCCTTCGGCGATCTCCGCCTCGGCCTCGATGCCGGTCGACTCCCACGCCAGCCGTACGGCGAGGGCCAGGTCGTCGCCGAGCCGGCCCGGGTCGTCCGTACGGAGGTCGAGCGTGATGAGCCGCAGCGGCACGCCCAGCCGCAGGGCCGTCTGCGCCACCCGCTCCACGGCGGCGTCGCACTGGGGCCGGTGGACGTAGGCGAGCGTGAGCCGCCCCGCCTCCTCGGACGGGCGGTACCCGGCGGGCGCCAGCATCACCGCCTCCGGCGACAGGTGCAGCAGGTGGTCCGAGGTGGACCCGATCGCGATGCGCCCCCGCTGTCCGCCGTCCGCCGAGCCGGCCACGACCAGGTCGGCCCGGATCCGGCTGGCCAGGACGGACAGCCCGCGCCCCACGCCCCGGCTCTCGTAGGTGATGTACTCGGCGGGCATGCCGTCCAGCTCCTCGGCGGCGTGCGCCAGGTTCGCCTGCGCCTCCACGGCCTCGCCGGGACTCCCGGGCGGGTAGACCGTCGCCACGGTCAGCTCGCCGCCGGTGACCCGCGTGATGGCGGCGCCGAGGGCGAGAGCGTCACGTCCACCCGCGTCGGCGGTGTAGCCGACGATCACGTGCTCTCCGATCACGCATGCCTCTCTACCCGGCCAGAACTCCGCCTACGCCGCCGATCCGGCGTGCCGCGCCCTGACCTTCGTCGAGTGCGGCCCTCGGCCGATCGGCCGATCGGCGACACTCCGGGATCGGCCGGGAGTCCGACGCGAAAGCGGGTGATCTTCCGTAAAGTCGTGTCACTGCTCGTTCACCGATTGGACACGTGTGTACCGCGACATCGTCGACTTCGCCCTCGGCACGCCCGCATGGCTCCACACCCTCGCGGAGGTGGGCACCGACGCCGGCTTGTTCCTGTTCGCCGCGTTGTTCGTGCTGTGCTGGTGGCGGACCCGCAACGGGGCCGCGCGCGACCTGGCGATCGCGATCGCCGGCCCCGCCGGAGTGGTGTGCGCGTACGTCGTCAGCGAGGTCGTCAAGACCGTCGTCAGGGAGGACCGGCCGTGCCGGGGCGGCGTGGCGACGATCACCGCGTGCCCGCCCCCGGACGACTGGTCGTTCCCCAGCAACCACGCCGTGATCGCCGCCGGCGCGGCGGGCGCGCTGGTGCTGGCCTGGCGCGCCCTGGCCTGGGTGGTGCTGCCGCTGGCGGCGGTCATGGCGTTCTCGCGGGTGTTCGTCGGCGTCCACTACCCGCACGACGTGGCGGCGGGCTTCCTCATCGGCGTGACGCTGGCGCCGCTGTGCACGCTGCTGCTGGTCGGCGCGGTCACGCCGGTGGTACGGCTGGCGCGAAGCCGTCTGTCGCCGCGATGAGCCGGTCCACGATGCCCGGCTCGGTGGCGGCGTGCCCCGCGTCGGCCACCACGTGGAACTCCGCCTCGGGCCAGGCCCGGTGCAGGTCCCAGGCCGTGACCATGGGCGTGCAGGCGTCGTAGCGGCCCTGCACGATGACGGCCGGGATGTGGCGGACCTTGCCGACGTCGCGGATGAGCTGCTCGGGCTCGAACCAGCCCAGGTGGGTGAAGTAGTGGTTCTCGATCCGGGAGAAGGCCACCGCCATGCGCTCCTCGCCGAACTCCGCGACCAGCTCCTCGTCCGGCAGCAGCGTGATCGTGGAGGCCTCCCACTGCGCCCACGCCCGCGCCGCCGCCAGCCGCGCCTCGGGGTCGTCGCCCTCCAGCCGACGGCGGAAGGCGGCGATCAGGTCGCCGCGCTCCTCCTCGGGGATCGGCGCCAGGTACGCCTCCCACCCGTCGGGGAACAGGTACGAGGCGCCCTCCTGGTACATCCAGCGCAGCTCATGCGGCCGCAGCGTGAAGATCCCGCGCAGCACCAGCTCGGTCGTGCGCTCCGGGTGGGTCTGCGCGTACGCCAGGGCGAGCGAGCTGCCCCACGACCCGCCGAACACCTGCCACGTCTCGATGCCGAGATGCTCGCGCAGGCGCTCCATGTCGGCGACGAGGTGCCAGGTGGTGTTGTGCTCCAGCGACGTGGCGGGGTCGCTCGCGTGGGGGCGGCTGCGCCCGCAGTTGCGCTGGTCGAACAGCACGACCTTGTACAGGTCGGGGTTCCACTGCCGGCGGTGCTTGTCCGTGCAGCCACCGCCCGGGCCGCCGTGCAGCATCACGGCGGGCTTGCCGGCGGGGTTGCCGCACAGCTCCCAGTAGATCTCGTTGCCGTCCCCCACGTCCAGGAAGCCGGAGTCGTAGGGCTCGACGGGCGGGTAATGGGTTCTCATCCCGCCGATCCTGCCACCGTCAGGACCACTCGTGCCGGCTCAGGAAGGACCGGTCGCCGGTGGCGTACTCGTGGAACGCCTGCCGCACCTCGTCGAGGCGCGGCATCAGCGTCCGCACCATGCGTCCTTCCTTGTACTCCACCTCGTACGCGGGCTCGGCCTGCTCGGCGGGGGACACCTGGATGAAGTGGTGCCCGAAGGTCACCAGGGCCGCGAACGGGTTCTGCGCCGACAGGGTGGCCAGCACGTCGTGGACCAGTCCGAGGTCCGGGTCGTGCACCACCATGCCGTCGCCCGTGTGGAGCTGCATGCCCTGGTGGACGCCGAGCGGGCCGACGTTGTGGACGAGGTCGCGCTGCGGGTCGTAGCAGACCAGCCCGTGCGCCCGCGCGACGGTGAACACCTGGCCGGACATCTCGTCCATCGAGTCCAGGTCCATCGTCACCAGCACGTGCCCGGGGAACACCGTGACGAGCCCCGGCAACTCCTTGGCGACCTCCGGCAGCGCGCCCTGGACCGGCTTGCCCTTCTTCGCGGCCAGGTACGCGGCCCGCGCCTGATCCCTGGAGATCGGCACGGGCTCGTCCCAGACCATCAACTCAACGCTCACCCGCCCATCCTGCCCAACCCTCGGCCCCTTTGAAGCCCACAACCTGCCAAAACCCCACACCCCATGCGTACGGGGCACCTCGGCGGCTTCCGTCGGCCGCTGCCCCTTCCACCCCAAGCCTGGCCCAATGCCGGGGATGCTCTTGCCCGTCCCGGCCGCTTACCGGGGTTCGGTGACGGTGGGCTTCTCGGAGTCGGGGACCAGCGGCGAGGTGCAGTGTGCGCACCGGCGCGCCTCCGTCGGGACGTCGCTCAGGCACTCCGGGCACTGCCGGGTCGTGGCCTGCTGGTCCCGGTCGAACAGGCTGACCAGCCGCGTCATCGGCAGGACGACCAGCCAGTACACGACGGCCGCGATGATCAGGAAGGTGATGAGATGGTTGAGGAAGTCGCCGTACTTGAACTGGCTGCCGTTGACGGTGAAGGAGTACTGAGCGAAGTCCGGCTTCCGCCCGCCGGTCACGGCACCGATCAACGGGGTGATGAGATCGGCCACGAGCGCCTGTACGAGCCCGCTGAACGTCGCCCCCACGATCACCGCGACGGCCAGCTCCACGATGTTGCCCCGTAAGAGGAACTTCTTGAATCCACCCATGGAACGCCTACGTGACCGGGGAACGGCCGGTCAAACGCGACGCGGGGACAGGCTAAGGGGCCGATCTGGGGGAAGGACCTGATCCGTCCACGGGGAGCCGGCCTTGTCCGGTGGAGCGGGGGAACGGAACATGGGGAAGAGCCGTAAGGGAGCCTTGATGATCGAAGTCTGGCCGGGAGACCCCTATCCGCTCGGGGCGACCTATGACGGCGCGGGCACCAACTTCGCGTTGTACACCGAGGCCGCCGACAAGGTGGAGCTGTGCCTGTTCGACGAGAAGAACAAAGAGACACGGGTGGCTCTGACCGAGGTGGACGGGTTCATCTGGCACGGCTACCTGCCCGGTGTGAACCCCGGCCAGCGTTACGGCTACCGCGTCCATGGCCCGTACGACCCGGCGAAGGGCATGCGGTGCAATCCGAACAAGCTGTTGCTCGACCCGTACGCGACGGCGATCGAGGGTGACGTCAAGTGGCACGAGGCGGTGTACGGCTACCGGTTCGGCCAGCCCGACTCGCGCAACGACATGGACTCCGCCCCGTACATGCCGCGGTCCATAGTGATCAACCCGTTCTTCGGCTGGGGCCACGACCGGCCGCCGGCCACGCCGTACCACGACACCGTGATCTACGAGGCGCACGTGCGCGGGCTCACCATCGCGCACCCGAAGATCCCCGAGCACCTGCGCGGCACGTACGCGGCGCTGGGCCACCCGGAGATCCTCGACCACCTGACCAAGCTCGGCGTCACCGCCATCGAGCTGATGCCGGTGCACCAGTTCGTCACCGACCACATCCTGGAGGAGCGGGGGCTGGCGAACTACTGGGGCTACAACTCGATCGGCTTCTTCGCCCCGCACAACCGCTACTCCAGCCAGGGGCAGCGCGGCGGGCAGGTGCCGGAGTTCAAGGCCATGGTGCGCGCCCTGCACGAGGCGGGCATCGAGGTCATCCTGGACGTCGTCTACAACCACACGGCCGAGGGCAACCACCTGGGGCCCACGCTCGGGTTCAAGGGCATCGACAACGCCAACTACTACCGGCTGGTCGACGGCGACCCGCGCTACTACATGGACACCACCGGCACCGGCAACAGCCTGCTGATGCGCTCGCCGCATGTGCTCCAGCTCATCATGGACTCGCTCCGGTACTGGGTGACCGAGATGCACGTCGACGGCTTCCGCTTCGACCTCGCCTCCACCCTGGCGCGCGAGCTGCACGAGGTCGACCGGCTGAGCGCCTTCTTCGACCTGGTGCAGCAGGACCCGGTGCTGTCGCAGGTCAAGCTCATCGCCGAGCCGTGGGACGTCGGCCCGGGCGGCTACCAGGTGGGCAACTTCCCCTCGCGCTGGACCGAGTGGAACGGCCGCTACCGCGACACCATCCGCGACCTGTGGCGGGGGCAGGCGGCGACGCTGCCGGAGTTCGGCTCCCGGCTCACCGGCTCCAGCGACCTCTACCAGGACGACAGCCGCCGCCCCGCCGCCTCGATCAACTTCGTCACCTGCCACGACGGCTTCACCCTGCAGGACCTCGTCTCGTACGACCACAAGCACAACGAGGCCAACAAGGAGGGCAACCGCGACGGCAGCGACGACAACCGGTCCTGGAACTGCGGCGCCGAGGGCCCGGCCGACCTGGCCATCGAGTCGCTGCGCGAGCAGCAGAAGCGCAACTTCCTGACCACGCTGTTCCTGTCGCAGGGCGTGCCGATGCTCTCGCACGGCGACGAGCTGGGCCGCACCCAGCGCGGCAACAACAACGGCTACTGCCAGGACAACGAGCTGACCTGGGTCGACTGGTCCGACGTGCGCGAGAACTGGCTGCTGCTGGAGTTCACGCAGAGCCTGGCCGCGCTGCGCAAGAAGCACCCGGTGTTCCGGCGCAGGAGGTTCTTCTACGGCCGGCCGGTGCGCGGTCTGAGCGACATCGCCTGGCTCACCCCGGCCGGGGATGAGATGACCGACGCCGACTGGAACGTCGGATACGCCAGGTCGCTGGCCGTGTTCCTGAACGGCGACGCCATCACCGAGCCGGACCGGCGCGGCCGGCCCATCCGCGACGACTCGTTCCTGCTGCTGTTCAACGCCCACCACGACACCATCAAGTTCACGATCCCCAAGGACTACGGAGAGATGTGGCAGACCGAGATCGACACGGCGATGCCGATCAGCCTGGACATCCGGATCTGCCGGGCCGGTGAGAAGGTGGCCGTCCCCGGCCGTAGCGTGAGAGTGCTGCGCCGTGTCTAGGCCCCTGTCGACCTACCGCGTCCAGCTCACCCCCGACTTCGGCTTCGCCCAGGTGGCTCAGATCGCCGGCCACCTGCGCGACCTGGGGGTCACCCACGTCTACCTGTCGCCGATCCTCCAGGCGACCCCCGGCTCGCTGCACGGCTACGACGTCACCGACCACTCGCGCATCCGCGAGGAGTTCGGCGGCGCCAAGGGCTTCAGGGAGATGGCCGAGCAGCTCGCCGCCCACGACCTCGGCATCGTGGTCGACATCGTGCCGAACCACATGAACACCACCAACGCCCAGTTCTGGTCGGTGCTGCGCGACGGGACCGCCTCGCCGTACGCCCGCTGGTTCGACATCGAGTGGGAGGACGGGAAGGTGGCGCTGCCCGTGCTGGGCGACGACACCGAGCCCGTCGTGGACGGCGACGTGCTGCGCTACCACGAGCACGAGTTCCCGTACCCGGGGCACTACCGGCTCGTGGACTGGCGCGAGGGGCCCGGCTACCGGCGCTTCTTCGACGTCTCCACGCTGATCGGGCTGCGGGTCGAGGACCCCGAGGTGCTCTTCGCCACCCACGAGGTGATCTTCTGGCTGCTCGACGAGGGGCTCGTCGACGGGCTGCGGATCGACCACCCCGACGGCCTCGCCGAGCCGCGCGGCTACCTCGAACGGCTGCGCGCCAGGACCGGCGACACGTGGACCGTCGTGGAGAAGATCCTCATCGGCGGCGAGCGGCTGCCGGAGGACTGGCCGTGCGACGGCACCACCGGCTACGAGGTGCTCAACCGCGTCAACGGCCTGTTCGTCGACCCGGCGGGCGCGCCGCCGCTGCTGGAGCTGTTCACCCGCCTGACCGGACAGCCCGCCGACTACCGGGAGGTGGTGGCGCGCTCGAAGAGCGAGGTCCTGGACCTGTTCTTCGGCGCCGAGGTCAGGCGCCTGGCCAGGGCGACCGGCACCGAGCCGGAGACGGTGGCCGAGCTGCTGGCCGCGATGCCGGTGTACCGGGCGTACGTCGTGCCGGGGGAGCCGCCGCCGCCCCTGTCGATCGAGATCGTCGAGCGGGCCGCCGCGGCCTGCTCCCCGGCCGCGCAGCGGCTCGCCCAGCAGGTCCTGTACGGCCCGCCGGAGGTCGTCACCCGCTTCCAGCAGGCGTGCGGGCCCGTCATGGCCAAGGGCGTCGAGGACACGGCGCTGTACCGGTGGTTCCCGCTGTCCTGCCTCAACGAGGTGGGCGGCGAGCCGGACGTGTTCGGTATCCCGGTCGAGGAGTTCCACGCGTTCTGCGCGGAGATGCCGCCCCACTCGATGACCACGCTGTCCACGCACGACACCAAGCGGTCGGAGGACGTGCGCGCCCGGCTGTCGGTGCTGTCGGAGCTGCCCGAGGAGTGGGAGGAGGCCGTCACCGCCTGGTCGTCGGCGGTCTCCCACGACCCCCACCTCGACTACCTGGCCTGGCAGAACCTCATGGCGGCCTGGCCGATCTCCGCCGACCGGTTCGCCGGCTACCTGCTCAAGGCGGCGCGGGAGGCCAAGACCGCCATCTCCTGGGTCAACCCGGACCCCGGCTACGAGCAGCGGCTGCGCGACTTCGCCGAGGCCGCCGTCAAGCTGCCCGTCGGGGAGTTCACCTCGCGGATCGACCGCCACGCCATGTCCAACTCCCTGGGCGCCAAGCTGGTGCAGCTCATGATGCCGGGCGTCCCGGACGTCTACCAGGGCAACGAGACGACCGACTTCTCCCTGGTGGACCCGGACAACCGGCGGCCCGTCAGCTACCCGCGCATCCCCGAGTCGGAGTGGGACGCGGCCAAGCTGCTGGTCACCACCCAGGCGCTCCGGCTGCGCCGCCGCCTGGGCGCCGACGCCGCGTACACGCCGCTGGCGGCGGACGGCGAGGCAGCCGAGCACGTGATCGCCTTCGCGCGGGGCGGCGGCGCGTTCGCCGGCCCCGTCACGGACGGCGCGCTCACCACCGGCGGCCCGGCGGCCGCGGGCGGCACCGGCGCCCCGGGCGACGAAGGGCGGGCGCGGGCCGTCGCCGTCGCCACCCGCCTCCCGGTGCGCCTGGCCCGCCGCGGCGGCTGGGGCGCCACCACGCTCACGCTGCCGCCCGGCTCCTGGCGCGACCTGCTCACCGGCGCCGTCCACACCGGCCGAGTCCCGCTCGCACACCTGCTCAACCGGCATCCCGTCGCACTTCTGGAGAGACATGACCTTTAGCGACAAGACCTTCGAGGTCTGGGCACCGAAGGCCACGGCTGTCGAGATCGACGTCCTCGGCGGCAGGCGACCCATGCGGCAGCGGCCGGACGGCTGGTGGACTGCCGACGTGCCGGAGGCCACCCACGGGACGCGGTACGCGTACGTGGTGGACGGCGGCGGGCCGTACCCCGACCCGCGCTCGCGGCGGCAGCCCGACGGCATCTTCGGCCCGAGCGCCGTCTACGACCACGGCCGCTTCACCTGGTCCGACGACGAGTGGACCGGCCGCGACCTGCGCGGGTCGGTCATCTACGAGATGCACGTCGGCACGTTCACCCAGGAGGGGACGTTCGAGGCGGCCGTCGAGCGCCTCGACCACCTGTCGGAGCTGTGCGTCGACTTCGTGGAGGTCATGCCGGTCGCACCCGTGCCGGGCGGGCGCAACTGGGGCTACGACGGGGTGGACCTGTACGCGGTCAACGAGACGTACGGGGGGCCCGACGGGCTCAAGTCCTTCGTGGACGCCTGCCACCGCAAGGGCATCGGCGTCATCCTCGACGTGGTCTACAACCACCTCGGCCCGTCGGGCAACTTCCTGCACCCGTTCGGCCCGTACTTCTCGGGCTTCGCCGGGAGCTACTGGGGCGAGGCGGTCAACCTCGACGGGCCCGGCTCCGACGAGGTGCGCCGCTACTTCATCGAGAACGCGTTGCAGTGGCTGCGCGACTACCACATCGACGGGCTGCGGCTCGACGCCGTCCACGCGCTGCACGACAAGCGCGCCACGCACCTGCTGGCCGAGCTGTCGGCCGAGGTGGACGCGCTGGCCTGCGCCGTCGGCCGGCCGCTGTCGCTCATCGCCGAGTCGGACCTGAACGACCCGCGCATGGTGCGCTCACTGGACGCCGGCGGCCTCGGCATGACCGCGCAGTGGAACGACGACGTCCACCACGCCCTGCACACCGCGGTCATCGGCGAGACCCACGGCTACTACGCGGACTTCGCCGGCCTGGACGCCCTGGCCAAGGCGCTGACCTCTGGCGTCGTCCACGACGGCGGCTACTCCACGTTCCGGGGCCGCACGCACGGCAGCCCGTACACGGGGGTGCCCGGCCACCGGCTCGTCGCCTGCCTGCAGAACCACGACCAGATCGGCAACCGGCCGGCGGGCGACCGGCTGCCCGTTCCCGCGCTCAAGCTGGGGGCGGGGCTGCTGCTGACGTCGCCGTTCACGCCCATGCTGTTCATGGGGGAGGAGTGGGGGGCGCGCACGCCGTTCCCGTTCTTCTCCGACCACGTGGAGCCGGAGCTGCGCGAGTCGGAGGACGACCGCAGGGAGCGGGAGTTCGAGGGCTTCGGCTACGCGTGGGAGGCGCCGCACCCGTCGGACGAGCAGACGTTCCTCAACGCCAAGCTCGACTGGGGGGAGCTGAAGGAGGAGGCGCACTGGTCGCTGCTGTGCTGGTACCGCGACCTGATCGCCCTGCGCAAGGCGCTGCCGGAGCTGTCGGACCCGCGCCTCGACCGGGTCCGCGTCGAGCACGACCCGGGAGGTGACTGGCTGGTCATGTGGCGCGGCGAGTCGGTGTGCGTGGCGGTGAACTTCGGCGCGGACGCGGTGACGCTGCCGGTGCGGGTCGCGACGGTGCTGCTGGCGGCGGACGACAACGTGACGGCGGGCGAGGACGGCCTCCGCCTCCCGTCCCAGAGCCTCGCCATCTGCCGCACAACGCAGGTCCCGGCCGCCTGACCCGCCCTGCCGGTGCGCCCTCGCCCGTACGTACCGGCAGTGCGTACCGTCCTGATCCGCAGGATGCCGCCCACGGAGCCTGTACGTCAGCTTGCCCAGCCCCTCCCCTGCCGTCCACGGAGCCGCCCGCCCAGCCTCTGCCGTCCACGGAGCCTTGTGCGTCAGCCTGCCCCGGCCCCGTCATCCACAGTCGCCCTGTGCCCCACCCCACCATCCACAGAACCGCATTCGGCCGCACCCCCCACCCACCTTCTTCGCCAACCTGAGGGCCTCACCCCATCCCGGAGGCCCCCATGAAGATCACCCTGCCGCTCCCCACCGCCCTGACGTGCCTGTTCGTCGTCGCCATCGAGCGCCTGCCACGCCCGGTCCCGGAGCTGGTGCCCTGGCGCGTCGGCCGCCCGTTCCGCAAGGCCGCGATGACCGCCTACGGCACACCCGGCCTCGAAGTGACCGCCCAGACTCCCCTCCCCTCACACCTCGCGCCATGGAGAGATCCCCACCCCAACCCCTGGAGACCGGTGGCCGCCACGCTGCACCACGACGAGCGGCAGCTGCTACGCCGAGCGAAACAACACCTCGTCGTCTCCTCGACCGCGCCACCGCACGCACTCCCCGGCAACGCGCAGGTCGCCCGCGCCACGGCCAGGGCCCTGGCCCGCCAGTGCGGCGGTCTGGTCATCGACCCGCTGACGGGCACGACGGTGCCCCACTGCGACCGGTGCCCCGACGAGCCCGCCGAGTTCCGGCCGGCCGACGACTGGCTGGGCTGGGACATCCAGGTCCACGACGACGCGACGTGCCCGCCGTGGGACCCGGCCGACACGGCGGCGTGCGACTGCCTGCGGGTGACCTCCCGGGGCCTGCGCCGCTTCGCCCTGCCGGAGATCACCATCGACGGTGCGGCTTGCGCGCACACGCTGTGCGCCACCAACCTGCTCCGCACGGTGGCCCATCGCCTGATGGCGGACCACCTGACGTTCCTGGCCGCGCATCCCCGGGCCGACGTCCGGCTGATCGACGATCACCTCCACATCGACGCCCCCGCCGACGCGGCCTACCCGCCCCACCACGCCGGAGCCGCCCCACCAGCCGCCCTCGCGCCCTCCACCACGCCTTCCGCCTCCCCTGCCATCACCGGCAGCCCTTCCTTCGGCGTACGCCTGACACCCTGCGAGCCGGAGCCCTCGGCCACGGGCCGGCCAGGCAGCATCCGCCGCCTCAAGGTCGCCCCGGTCCCCGGCACAGGGCAGGCGACGTGCCTCAAGGTCGGCCCGCCCTCCGGCTTCACCGGCTCCCTCAACGCCTGGCTCTGCGCCACCCAGGAAATACGCCCCACCCAACCGGCCTGCTTCACCACCACCCGACCCCACCCCCTCGCAGCCTGATCATCGGCCCCATGGGTTGTCACCTCGGGGTTGCGACCACAACACCACGTGCCGTCCCCGCGCCTACGGACCGAGCAACTGCCACGAACAGGGGGTATCCAGCACGGTCAGCCGACCACCATGCACTCGGGCACGCAACAGGTCATCTCAGAACATCGTCGGCTGCCCTTGTGACATGGCGGGCGCTTCCCCTCAGACGGCATGGCTCTCGCCAGAGGCATGGCGTCATGGCCCGATGCCGGTCCGGTCAGGTGGTCTACGTGGTGGTCTACGTGGTGCTCTCCGCGACGGAGACGGCGACCTTGAGGGACTCGGCCACGGACTCGGGGATGTCCAGTATCGGGAAGATGGCATGGCGTACGACCCGTTGGCGGTCGATCACGAGGATCACCCGCTTGAGCCGCAGCGCCTGGCCGGCCCGGAACGTCGGCAGCCGGAGGGCCGCCGCGAGCCGTAGGTCCATGTCCGAGAGCAGCGGGAACGGGATGTCCTCGGCGGCGGCGAAGGCGGCCTGCTCGTCGGGGCGCTGGGTGCTCACCCCACGCACGGCGATCCCGTGCGCGGTGAACTCCGGCAGGTGGTCCCTGAACAGCCGGTTCTCCAGCGTGCAGCCCGCCGCGCCCGGCACGTTGTCCCAGCCGGGCGGCAGGGGCGCGGGCATGCCGGTCGCCGGGTAACCGAACACGACGGTGGCCGCCGCGTCCGCCACGACGTCGATCTGCCGCGTCACTGGAGCCGGCGTGCCCTCCGGCAGTGGGGCGTGCGCCGGAGGTGAGGCCGCGGTGGGCGGTAGAGGGAGGGATGAGCGGAGAGGAAGGCCGGGGGAGAGGAGGGTGGCGGGGAGAGTCAAGGGCGACGGCAGGCGGGTGGACAGGAGGGCTTGGACGCGGGCCGCCTCCGGGCCGGCCGGGCCTGCCGTACCCGTGAGTGACCCGTCCCCCAGGAGCCAGCGGTCCGCCCAGTCCTGCATGGTGATCAGCATCGGCGTCAGCGCCCATCCCGCGTCCGTCAGCACGTACTCGTGCCGCACCGGCCCCGTCCGGTACGGCTCCCGGGCCAGCACCCCGTGCTCCACCAGGTGCTTGAGCCGTTCGGTCAGGACCTTGCGTGAGATGCCCAGCTCGCCCAGCAGCTCGTCGAAGCGGCGGTGGCCGCGTGCCACCTCACGAATGACGAGCAGGCTCCACCAGTCGCCGACGACCGCGGCCGCCTGGGCGATCGAGCAGTGGGCGTCCTGTGCGCGCAGCTCCCTGACCATGACGTGACTTTACCCCCGAGTGAGTCTCTGATAGAAACCAACTCAGTTCCCAAAGGAGACTTATGTTGGTGGCATGGGCGACCCTGAGACGGTCGTGGCTGGTGACCAGGCGGGCCTACCCCTGGTCGTACTTCGTCGGCACCCTCTTGACGGGCGTCCTCACGATGGGCCTGGCCTATTTGGGGCTGCGGGCCGTGGGCGGTGACCAGGTGTCGGCCGAGTTCGCCGGCAGGGCGGGCACCGGCGACTACCTCGGCTACGTCGCCGTGGGGGCGGCGGCGTTCATGTTCGTGGTCCACGGCATCCTCTGGACCGGCAAGGCGATGATCCAGGAGCAGCGCGAGGGCACCATGGGTGCGCTGGTCGTGGCGCCCGCGCGGCGGCTGCCGTACCTGCTGGGCTTCGCGATGTTCGCCTTCACGGCCGTCGCCGCCGAGGTGGCGGTCCTGCTCGGGTGCGCCGCGCTGCTGGGGGTACGGCCCGCGGCGACGGGCGTGGTGGACGCCGTGCTGGCCGTGGCGGGGCTGGCCCTGGCCGTGTTCGGGATGTCCGTGGTGCTGAGTGACGTGATGATCGTCGCCGGTGAGGCGCACATCACGCAGAACACGGTGTTCTCCGCCGTCGCCCTGCTGTCGGGGTTCACGTTCCCGAGGGACTACCTGCCGGAGGCGTTCCAGTGGCTCGGCGAGCTGGTGCCGGTGACGCCCGCCATGGACGTGGTCCGCGGCGTCTTCACCGGCGGCGCCGGCCTGCCGCTCGACCGCCTCGGCGTGACCGTGCTCGTCAGCCTCGCCTACACCGCCGCCGGACTGCTCGCGATGCCCTGGGCGGAGCGCAGGGCCATGGAACGGAGCTACTAGATGATCGAGACCAAGCGCCTGCGCAAGGAGTTCGGCGGCAAGGTGGCCGTCGAGGACCTGAGCCTGACCATCCCGCGCGGCGCCGTCACCGGGCTGCTCGGCCTCAACGGCGCGGGCAAGACCACCACCATCAAGATCCTGGCCACCCTTCTCAGGCAGACCTCCGGCTCTGTCACCGTGGGCGGCCTCGACCCGCTCACGAACCCGCACGCCGTACGCAGGAGGATCAACCTCATCGCGGGCGGCGAGCGCATGGTCTACGCGCGGATGACCGGCCGCGAGAATCTGTGGTACTTCGGCCAGCTCTACGACGTCCCCGGCAAGGTGCTCAAGGCCCGCATCGGCGAGCTCCTGGAGCTCGTCGGCCTGACCCACGCCGCCGGCACCCGGGTCGAGCAGTACTCGCGCGGCATGACGCAGCGCCTGTCGATCGCCCGAGGCCTCGTCAACGATCCCGACTACCTGCTCCTCGACGAGCCCACCCTGGGCCTGGACGCGCCCATCGCCCGCGACCTGCGCAAGGTGGTGGCCGAGCTGGCCGGGCGCGGCAAGGGCGTGCTCCTCACCAGCCATTACCTGGCCGAGGTGGAGCAGCTCTGCGAGCACGTGTACGTGATCGGCGACGGCCGGCACCTGGCCGAGGGCACGCCCGCCGAGCTGATGGCCCAGACCGGCTGCCACCGCAGGGTGCGGATCACGGTCGCCGAGCTGACGCCCCAGGTGCGGGCCGCGGCGGTGGCGTTCGACGACCGGGTACGCCTCACGCCCGCGCCCGAGGGGGCCGGCGGCGTGGTCGAGCTGAGCCACCCCGGCGACGTCGCCGGGGCGCTGACCACGGCGGTCATCGGGGCGGGCGGCGCGCTCGCCGGCCTGGAGATCGCGGAGCCGTCCCTGGAGGACGCCATCCTCGCGCTGAGCGACCGGTCCGTGGCGGTGGTCGCGTGACGTGGCCGGCGTCCCGGCGGAGCGGCGCGGCGGGCGCGCCGAGCAGGGCGGACCGGCGTACGGGAAGGGACGCGGTGCGGCACGCGGTGAAGGTCTTCCGGGCCGAGGCGCTCAAGCAGCACCGGCAGATCTTCGGCAGCAAGCTGGTCATGTTCTCGATGCTGATCTGGCCGTTGCTGACCCTTGCCCAGACGTACTACACGCTGCACCCGCTGGCGGCGACGCCCGGCATCGCCTCCCGCTGGCCGGTGGCGGCCGACCCTGAGCGCCTGCTCGCCTTCCTGGCCACCGGGACGCTCGGGTTCACGTTCTTCTTCTCGCTCGTCCAGTCGGCCTGGCACTTCTCGATGGAGCGCCAGACCGGCACGCTGGAGTTGCTGTTCCTGTCGCCGGCCGATCGGCTGGCCGTGGTCGTGGCCAACGGGTTCGGGGCGCTGGTGCAGAACGTGTGGCTGTTCGCCTGCTTCTCGGCGGCCATGTTCACCCTGCTCGACGTGGTGAACGTGGCGCATCCGGGGATGTACGCGGTCGTGTTCCTGGCCATGCTGGTGCCGGCCGTCGCGTGGGGTGCGTTCCTCAACAGCCTGCTGATCTTCTCCAGGGACGCCGCGTTCCTGTACACGCTGCTGGACGACCCGATGTGGTTCGCGGGCGGGGTGCGGCTGCCGACGTTCGCCTTGCCGGGATGGCTGCGGGCGGCCGGTTCGGTGCTGCCGCTGACCGGGAGCCTCGTGGTGGTGCGCGGCGCGCTCCTCGACGGGCAGAGCGTCCGGGACCTGGCCGGGCCGCTGGCGTGGCTGGCGGGGCTGTCCGGGTTGCTGCTGCTCGCGGCGGTCGCCGCGCTGAGGGTGGGGGAGGCGCGCGCGCAGCGCACGGGGCAGCTCCGGCTCTTCTGACGGCCACCCCCGCGGGTCGGTGGCCTTGCCGCCCCGGCTTCTGGCGGCCCCCACGGGTCAGTGGTCCTGCCGCGCCAGCTCTTCTGACGGCCACCCCGCGGGTCAGTGGCTCGGGTGCCCCGGTTCTCCGCCGCCCCGCGGGTCAGCGGTCCTGCCGCCTCGGCTCTCCGCCGCTCCCATCAGCGGCTGAGGAGCCGGCGCAGTGTGCGCTCCAGCGTGGCCGCCGGTGCCGGGTCCGCTCCCGGTGAGCGCCAGGCGACGTATCCATCGGGCCGTACCAGCACGGCGCCGCTCCCGCCCACGCCGTACCGCTCCTCGAAGACCCCGTCCACGTCCTTCAGCTCGTCGCCCACCATGACGCGCGTGAGCTGGATCCCCAGCAGGTCCTGCACCCGGCGCCCGGCGTCCGTCCACGCCCTGCCCTTCGGCCCGGTCATCAGCACGAACCCCGACGCGAACAGGTCGATGGTGGAGATGTGCCGGCCGTCCCAGTCGAGGACCACGTGCGGGGCCCTGCTGCCGGGACGGCCGCTGGGCACGCGCGGGTCCTCCAGCAGCGAGCCGTCGTCGCCCGGCTCGTCCAGGACGGCCGTCGAGTGGTAGCGGTAGCCGATGAGGACCGCGGCCGGGTCCTCCAAGGGCTCCGGGTAGTCGACGCGCTGGGCGGGCGGCATCCGCACCCCCAGGTTGGCGAGCTGCGCGTCGGCGGTCAGGGCGCCGATGGGTCGGCGCTCGGCGTCGTACGTGTCGAGGAAGTCGGGCCCGGCCTGGCCGGTGAGGACGAGCCAGAGCCGCCAGGCGATGTCGCAGCCGTCCTGGAGCGCCGTGCTGCCGCCCTGCCCGCCCGTGGGCGGCATGGTGTGGGCCGCGTCGCCGGCCAGGAACACCCGCCCGTGGCGGTACCGCTCCGCCAGGACGTGCGCCATGGTGAACGAGGCCGTGTCGAGCAGCCGCACGTCGAGGTCGGGCACGCCGGTGGCCATGCGTACCAGCTCCACGCAGCGCTCGGGGGTGAAGTCGGCGTCGCTCTCGCCCTTGGCCGGGTCGTAGTTGACGCCGACCACGTGCGCGCCGACGCCGGTGCCGGTGATGATCACACCGGTGAAGACGTCGTTCCGCAGGTACCACAGCGTGACCTCGCGCTCGCGCACGAGCCCGGTGAGATCGGCGTCGAACATGATCGAGTACATCCGCCCGAGCTCACCCTTGCCCATGGTCGGGATGCCGAGCGCCTGGCGCAGCGGGCTGCGGTAGCCGTCGGCGGCCACCACGTAGTCGGCCCGGACCACGCTCTCGGCGCCGTGGGTCCGGATGACCGCCGTCACGCCATCGCCGTCCTGGTCGAGCGTGACCAGCTCGGTGGAGAAGCGCAGGTCGGCGCCGAGCTCCTCGGCCTTGGTCCGGAGCAGGCGCTCCACCTCCGCCTGCGGGGCGCCGACCCTGACGGCCGGGGTGAGGTCGTAGATGAAGCCGAGCGACTCGTCCTCGCTGTCCATGATCATTTGCGGGTCGGGCGCGCTGAGGTTGGGAGCGATGGCGATGCGCATGCCGTCGGCGATGCCCTCCGAGATCTGGCCGAGAAGGTGCTCGACGCCGGGTACGGGGCGCAGCAGCTCCACGGCGCGGGGCATGACGCCGAACGCCTTGGGCTGGATCGAGGTGCTGGGGTGCCGCTCGACGAGCATGACGGGGATGCCCCGCCAGGCGAGCAGCAGGGCCGCGCTGAGCCCGGCGTAGCCGCCGCCGACGACCAGGACGGGCACTCGCTCGTGCTTCATGTCCACCTCTCAGAAGGACCGGGGCGCGCGTAATATCGCGTTCGAGCAACACGATATGTCGCGTCCACGAGCGGGTCAAGACATATCGCGTTTGCGCGCGTACTGCTCCCGGGCTTCCGGGTGCCTGATGCCCCCGGGGCTTCCGGGGGCCGGCCCCTCAGGGCAGGTGGCGTTCCAGGGACTCGATTTTGCTGTTCATCCCGTCCGTGACGCCCTCACGCAGGTCGGCCTTGAGGACGAGGCTGACCCGGGGCGCGACCTCCGCCACCGCGTCGACGGCCCGCTTGACGACGGCCATCACCTCGTCCCACTCGCCCTCGACCGTGGTGAACATGGCGTCCGTGCGGTTGGGCAGTCCGCTCTCCCTGACCACCCGGACGGCGCGGGCCACCGGCTCGGCGACCCCTTCGCCGACGCCCAGCGGGGTGATGGAGAATGCGACGATCACGCTGTGCCCCTTCGTGAACGGTCTCGGCTGGACTGGCGGCGGGCCACGGCGCAGGTCAGCGCCGTGGCCCCCGCCGCACATCAGGCGTGCGCATGCTCCTCGTCGCCCTCTTCGTCATCGGGCGCCTCCGACGGCTCGACGCCCAGCATCGCCTCGCGCGGCTCGATCTCGTCGATGTGGTCGACGAGCTGGAGCACGTGGTCGGGCTCGATGAGCCACTGCAACGCCGAGGCGCCGGTCTCGTCGGAGGAGACCAGCTCCGCCTGCTCGGCCCGCTCCTCGTCGGACAGGTCGGCGTCGGGATGCCGGATCTCGGCGAGCGCGGCGGCCTGCAGCGCGTTGACGTCGAGCACCTCGACGGTCAGCTCGACCGTCAGGCGCAGGAATTTCTCGTTATCGCTCATGGCGACGATGCTAGGGCAGCTTCCACTCGACCGGGGTCGCGCCTTGCTGGATGAGCAGCTCATTGGCCCGGCTGAACGGCCGCGACCCGAAGAAGCCGTTGCGCGCCGACAGCGGGGACGGGTGGGCCGACTCGATGCGCGGCACCTTGCCGAGCATGGGCGCGAGGTTGCGGGCGTCGCGGCCCCACAGGATGGCGACGAGCGGCTTGTCGCGGGCCACGAGCGCGCGGATGGCCTGCTCGGTGACCTCCTCCCAGCCCTTGCCGCGGTGGGAGGCGGGCTTGCCCGGCATCACGGTGAGCACCCTGTTGAGCAGCAGCACGCCCTGCTCCGCCCACGGGGTCAGGTCACCGTTGGCGGGGCGCGGGAGCCCGAGGTCGGACTCCATCTCCTTGTAGATGTTGAGCAGGCTGCCGGGAATGGGCCGCACGTCGGCGGCGACGGAGAAGGACAGCCCGATGGGGTGTCCGGGCGTGGGGTAGGGGTCCTGCCCGACGATCAGCACCTTGACCTCGTCGAAGGGCTGGCTGAAGGCGCGCAGCACGTGGGCCCCGGCGGGGAGGTACTGCCTGCCTTCGGCGATCTCGTTGCGCAGGAACTCGCCCATGTGGGCGATCCGCTCGGAAACGGGCTCCAGTGCCTGGGCCCATCCGGCTTCGACGACTTCGTTCAGGGGACGACCGGCCATGGCCGATCAGCCTATCCAGGTCTGGAACGACCCGCGCCCGAATCGGACGCTCCGGCCGTACCGGAATGATCACAGAGCGGGCGCCCGCAGCCCCTGTGAGATGCGAGCGCCCGCTTCCGGGAGACCGGCCGTTACTTGACGGAGCCGGCCATCATGCCCTGGACGAAGTACCGCTGGAAGGCGAAGAACAGGATCAGCGGGACGATCAGCGACAGGAACGCACCCGAGGACAGGATGTCCACGTTGGACCCGAACTGCCGCATCTGCGACTGGAGGGCCTTGGTCATCGGCTGGTTCTCGGTGTTGGCGAACACCAGCGCGATGAGCATGTCGTTCCACACCCACAGGAACTGGAAGATGCCCAGCGAGGCGATCGCCGGCTTGCCCAGCGGGAACACCACCGAGACGAAGATCTTCCACTCCGGCGCGCCGTCCATGCGCGCGGCCTCCAGCAGCGAGGCCGGGATGCCGACGAAGAAGTTACGGAGCAGGAAGATCGCGAACGGCAGGCCGAACGCCGTGTGGAACAGCACCACGCCGGGGATCGTGCCGAAGATCCCCATGCCGCCGTACATGGCGGCGACCGGGATCAGCGCGATCTGGATCGGCACGATGAGCAGGCCCACCACGACGAGGAACAGCGTGTCGCGGCCCTTGAACTCCATCCACGCGAACGCGTAGGCGGCCATGGCGGCGATGCCGATCACCAGGATCGTGGTCGGCACCGTGATGGCCACGGTGTTCCAGAACGACGCGGTGAAGCCGCTGGACAGCAGGCTGGTGTAGCTCTTGAAGGTCAGCTCGGCGGGCTTGGTGAAGACCGTCCACCAGCCCTCGGCGTTGTTGACGTCCACCGTGCGCAGCGAGACGACGAACAGGCCGATCGTGGGCACCAGCCAGAACAGGCCGAGCAGCACCATGACGACCTGGACGGCGCCGCTGCCGATGCGGTCCACGATCTTGCTGGCCAAGCCCCTGCGCGGGGCCCCCGCGTGCAGGCCGGCGGGAGCGGCCGTGGCGGTCGCGGTCGTCATGCGTTCTCCCTCCTGAACCTGCGGATATTCATGATCATGAAAGGCAGGACCAGAATGAGCAGGAAGATCGCCAGCGCGCTGCCGAGCCCCTGGTTGTTGCCGCCGCCGAAGGCCACGCGCCACATCTCCAGCGCCACCACGTTCGCCTGCGGCTGGACCGAGGACGGCGCGATGATGAAGACGAGGTCGAAGACCTTCAGCGTATTGATGATCATGGTGACGAAGACGACCAGCAGCACCGGAGACAGCAGCGGCACCGTGATCCGGCGGAACACCTGCCATTCCGTCGCGCCGTCGATGCGGGCCGCCTCCAGCGCGTCACGCGGGATGGCCGCCAGGCCCGCCGCGATCAGCACCATGGCGAACCCGGCCCACACCCAGACGAACGCGCCGATGATCGCCGGTGTGATGAGCGTCGGGCCGAGCCAGGTCAGGCCGTTGTAGGCGGCCTTGAAGTTGTCCTGCGGCAGCCGTACGACGTAGGAGCCGGCCGGCAGACCGTCGAAGCGGAACGAGCCGTCCTCGGCTGTCGTGGCGGTCCCGGCGACCTTGCCGTCCTTGACCGCCTCCACGGTCATGCCGGGCAGGCCCTTCTCGCCCGAGTCCACCTGGTTGGGGGCGCCGCCCCCGCCGGGGGTGAAGTCGAACCACACGGTGCCGGTCAGGCCGCTGCCGCCCGTGGGCGCCTTGGCGGACTGGGCGTTCGTCGGCATGGCCGCCGGCTTGACGCCCACGATCGGGATCAGCACCGGCTGTCCCGCCTGTACGGGCTGCGTGGTGACGACCGCGCCGTCCTTCGCGGCCACCGGCGACTGGCCGCCCTCGCGGGGGCGCGCCTCCGGGTAGCCCTGGGAGGAGGAGAACGTGTCGTGCACGGTCGTGAGGATGGCGTTGGCCACGCCCTTGTCCGGGCTCTCGTCGTACACCAGACGGAAGATCACGCCGGCGGCCATCAGCGAGACCGCCATCGGCATGAACACGATCAGCTTGAACGCCGTCGACCATCTGATCCGCTCGGTGAGCACCGCGAAGATCAGGCCCAGGGTGGTGACCACGATCGGCGCCACGACGACCCAGATCAGGTTGTTCCTGATCGTCGTGAGCATCCCGTTGTCGGTGAAGATCGTCGCGTAGTTCCCCAGTCCCACGAACCCCGTGCCCGAGGCGTCGAAGAGGCTGCGGAACAACGAGTAGACGATCGGGTAGACCACCCAGACGCCCAGCAGCACCGCCGCCGGGAGGAGGAAGGCGATGGCGACCGCCGGGGAGGGGCCGAGGCGTAGTTTGGTGTGGGGGGTATCAGCCGGTCCGGATGCGCCGCCGCGCGAGGTCTCCTCCTCGCGCGGCGCCACCGGGGCCGGGCCGTCCAACCGTTCGGTCACGGCCTTACCTCTTTACTTCCAGGCCTTCTTGGCTTCGGCCTCGAGCGCGGACTGCGCGCCCTTGATGTCGGTGGGCTTGCGGAGGAAGTCCTGCAGGATCTTCCACTCACCCTTGCCGTCGGTGCCGCCGAAGGCGCTCGGCGCGAGGTCCGACATGTCGTAGCGGACGGTGTCACCGGCGGAGACGATCGTCTGGCCGAGCTGCTTGGTCAGCGGGTCGGGGTAGTTGTCGGGGGAGACGTTCTTGTTGGGCGACAGGTAGCCGGGCAGCTTGGCCCAGATCTCGCCGCCCTCCTTGGAGGCGAGGAACTCGAGCAGCGCCATGGCGCCGGGGGAGTCCTTCATCGCGACCGCGACGTCGCCGCCGAGGATGACGGGGGCGGTGTCACCGGCCTTCGGGAACGGGATGGCCTTGGCGTCCTCGCCCACCTTGGCCTTGGCCTGGGCGATGGAGGTGGCCACGAAGTCGGCCTCGATCACCATGGCGGACTTCTTGGTGGAGAAGACCTTGTTGGCGCAGGTCGGGAAGTCGGTCTGCATGGTGCCGGAGGTGCCGTCGACCATGAACTCCTGCTTGCCGGCGATCTGCGCGATCTTCTCCAGCGCGGTGGCCACGCTCGGGTCGGTCCACGGGATCTCGTGCTTGGAGAGCTGGTCGTACTTCTCGGGGCCGGCCGTCGAGAGGTAGATGTTCTCGAACAGGTCGGTCAGGGTCCAGGCGGACGCGCCGCAGAGGGAGAACGGCGCGGTGCCGGAGTCGGCGATGGTCTGCGCGGCCTTCATCAGGTCGTCCCAGGTGGCCGGCTCCTGGACGCCGGCGTCCTGGAACGTCTGCGTGCGGTACCAGACCAGCGACTTGTGGGCGGCCTTGATGAGCACGCCGTACAGCTTGCCGTCGGCGGAGCCGAGGTCCTTCCAGTACGGCGTGTAGTTGGCGTCGATCTCCTTGGACACGGCGTCGGTCAGCGGCTTGAGCGCGCCCTGCTTGGCGTACTGCTGGACCAGGCCCGGCTGCGGCAGGATGGCCACGTCCGGCGGGCTGCCGCCCTGGATGCGCGGGCCGAGGTAGGCGCCGGTGTCCTCACCGGTGGAGGCGTAGGTGACCTTGGCGCCGGTCTTGTCGGAGAAGGCCTTGAGCACCTGCTCGAAGTTCTTCTGCTCGTCACCGGTCCACTTGGCGGCGACCTCCAGCTTGACGCCTTCGAGGGTCTTCGCGCCGCCACCGGGCGCGCTCGCCGAACCCGACGCCGCGGGCTCCGACGCCGTCGGCGCGTTGCCGCAGGCGGCGACGGCTACGGCGAGCCCTGCCAGGATGACTGCTGCTCTGGCTTTTGCCATGACTTCCCTCACTGGGTTCTGATGATCTCTTCGAGTTCGGATCTCATCGAGGCCGCGACGTCGTCGGCGGACTCGGTGTAAGGAGGGCTGAGCACCTTGGCGACCGAACTGGCGATCACCAGGCTCAGCTGGTTGTAGGTGGCGCTCGCCGGCCGGAGCTTGGCGGCGAGGATGCTCTCCTTGAGCACGGGCAGGTACGGGTAGCGCCTGATCAGCTCCGGATCGTCGTACAGTTCGGTCCACACCGGCGGGAAGGACCCCTCGGTGAGGACCCGGCGCTCGTTCTCCAGGCCCGTGAAGTAGCGGATGAACTCCTGTGCGGTCTGCTGGTGCTTGGACGAGGCACTGACGGCCAGATTGGTGCCGCCGAGCGTGCTCGAGCCCGGCCCGTCCAGACCTGGCAGGCGCGTGACGCCGACCTTGGAGCCGAGCTTCGCCCTGGCCGGCCCGTAGGCGTGCGGCCAGTTGCGGGCGAAGGCGAGCCGGCCGTCCTGGAAGGCCAGCCGCGTCTCCTCCTCCTTGTAGGTCAGTGACTCCTTGGGGATCCAGCCTTCGCGCAGCCCCCGCTGGAGGAACTTCAGCGCGGTGCTCGCCTTGGCCGGGTCCAGGGCCACCTTCGTGCCGTCCGGGCTGACGATCTGCCCGCCGGCCGACTGGAAGGCCTCGATGAAGTTGACGGTCAGCCCCTCATAGGCGAGGAACTGTCCGGCGTAACCGTCTATCTCGTGCTTTTTCGTGACCTCTTGCGCCTGCTCGCGAAGCTCCGCCCATGTTCTGGGCGGCTTCTTCGCCAGGTCGGTGCGGTAGTAGAGCAGCCCCGCGTTGGTCGTGTACGGCACGGCCCAGAGCTTGTCCTTGTAGACCGCGGTCTCCACGGCCGTCGGCAGGAACCTGTCGAGCGGGAAGAGCCCGCGCTCCAGGGGGATGATCCAGCCGTTGTCCGCGAACTCCGCGGTCCACACAACGTCCAGTCCGAGCACGTCGTACCGGCTGCTGCGGGCCTGGAGGTTGGCCACCACCTGCGCGCGCTGCTCGTCGGCGGCCTCGGGCAGTTCGAGGAGCGTCACCTTCTCGGCCGGGTGGGCCTGGTTCCAGCGATCCAGCAGGGGTTGCAGGTACGCCGTGGTGTCGCGTCCGGTGGCGAACGTGATGGGGCCTGTACCGCCGGTCCCGGTCTCGCCACCGCCCTCGTCGCCCGTCCCGGCGCATCCGGCCGCCAGCAGGACGGCCAGGACAAGCGGAACAGAGCGAAGCACCCTGTTACCTCCACGTTTCTCGGGATTACATACGTGTTAGGTAGATGCATTCATGTTATGCACACAGGTAATGTGTCGGTCAACGGATGACCTAGTAACGCTCACGTAACGCAAGGGAAGGGGGTGAGGCGTGCGGCCTCATCTGCTCGCCCTGCTGGCCAAGGAGCCGGCGCACGGATACGAGCTGAAGCAGGCTCTGGAGCAGACCTTCGGGTCCGCCTACCCTTCCCCCAACATCGGCCAGATATACGTGACGCTCGGCAGGCTGGAGAAGGACGGCCTGGTCAGGGCGGTGGATGTCGAGCAGTCCAACCGACCGAACAAGAAGGTTTACTATCTGACTGCCAAGGGCAGGGAATCCCTCACCGCTTGGGTCGAGGAGCCCACCGAGGGTCCACGGGTGCGCGACGAGTTCTTCATGAAGCTCGTCCTGGCCCCGCTCACCGGCATCGCCGACCGCATGGCGCTCATCAGTCGTCAGCGGCGGCACTATCTTTCCCTCATGGCGGATCTCAACGACCTGCTCTCGCGCACCGACCCCCGCGACCGGGTGGCCGGGCTGCTCATCGAGGGCGCCATGCTGCACCTGCAGGCCGACCTCGACTGGCTGGAGCGCTGCCAGGAGGATCTGGCATGAGCGCCGTGCTGAAGGCGGTCAACCTGGTCAAGATCTACTCCGGTGGCGCGGTGCCGGTGCCGGCCGTGCGGGGCGTGGACCTGGAGGTCGAGCCGGGCGAGTTCGTCGCCATCATGGGGCCGTCCGGCTCCGGCAAGTCGACGCTCGTCCACATGCTCGGCGGCCTCGACACCCGTACCAGCGGCGAGATCTGGCTCGACGGCAAGCGCGTCGACACCCTCTCGGAGAGCGCCTGGGCGATGCTGCGCCGCAAGAAGGTCGGCTTCGTCTTCCAGTTCTTCAACCTCGTGGCCAACATGACCGTGGCCGACAACGTTGAGCTGCCCGCGCTGCTGGCCGGCGTCTCCCCCAAGGAGGCCCGCGAGCGCCGCGAGAGCCTGCTCGACGCGCTCAACCTGGGCGACCGGGCCGACGCCGCGCCCGCGCAGCTCTCCGGCGGGGAGCAGCAGCGGGTGGCGCTCGCCCGCGCGCTGGCCAACAAGCCCAGTGTGCTGCTGGCCGACGAGCCCACCGGCAACCTCGACAGCCGCAACACCCGCGACGTGCTCCGCCTGCTCGGCGAGGTCCACAAGCAGGGCCAGACCATCGTCATGGTCACCCACGACGCCCGCGTGGCGAGCCTGGCCGACCGCCTGGTGTCGCTGTTCGACGGCCAGATCGTCGACGACGGCCGCATCGCGCGCCGGCGCACCGGAACGGCCGGCGAGGTCATCGACCTGCGATGAGCACCGGGACGAGCAGCGGGACGAGCAGCGGGATGAGCACGGGGATGAGCACGGTGCGGGCCGGGAGCCGGTGGATCGCCGCCGACCTGCGGGCCAGGAAGGGCCAGGCGGCGCTGACCGTGCTGCTCGTGGCCGGCATCGTGGCCGCCCTCATCGCCGCCGTCACCCTGCTGGAGGACGGCACCAACCCGTGGCGCAGCCTGTTCGCCCAGACCAACGGCGCCCATGTGTGGCTCTACACCAAGGACAGCCCGCCGGACGAGATCGGGGCCATCGACGGCGTCACCCACGTCGCCGGGCCGTACCGGTCGGCGCCCGTCACCGTCGCCCGCGACGGCAAGAAGGAGCCGGCGGCGCTGCGCGCGCTGCCCTCGGCCGTCACGCAGGTCGCCCACCCCGTCGTCACCGAGGGCCGGTGGCTCGACCAGTCGCAGGTCGACGGCGTCGTGGTCGAGCGGTCCTTCGCCACCGCGCTGCGCCTGACGACCGGCTCGCCGCTCACCGTCATCGCGCTCAGCGGCGAGCGCCACACCCTGTACGTGCGCGGCATCGCCGACTCGGCCGAGCAGGGCTTCTACCCCGAGTGGACCCCCGGCCTGGCCTGGGTGCTGCCGTCCATGCTCGACCGGATCGAGCCGATGCTGGGCCGCAGCGAGTGGGTGACCGGGCTGCGCCTGTCCGACCCGGAGGCCGCCCAGATCGTCTCGCAGCGCGTCGTCGTCATGCTGGAGGACCAGCTCCAGCGCGTCTACACCTGGCGTGAGGTGCGGGCGGCCATGGAGCTCGACAACCGGCTGCTCGGCACGCTGCTCGCGCTGTTCGGGGTGGTCGGCATGGTCGCCGCGGCCCTCGCCCTGGCCAACGCGGCCGGCGGCCGGGTGCTCGGCCAGCTCCGCGACCTGGCCACGCTCAAGTCCATGGGGTTCACCGGCGGCCAGGTGACGCTGCTCCTGCTGGCCGAGCACGGAGCGCTCGGCCTGCTCGGCATCGCGGTCGGCGCCCTGACCGGCTGGGCGGGCACCGTGGCCGCGCTGGGCACCACCTCCGTCGCGCCCGTGCCGGTGCTCACCATCGTCGGCTGCACCGCGCTCGGGGTGCTGGCCGCCGTCGGGCTGCCCGCCTGGCGCGGCGGACGCACCCCGCCCATCCCCGCCGTCCCGGCGGCCCCGCCGCGCGGCCACCTGTCGCGCCTGGCCCGCCTGGCCCTGCTCGTACGGCTGCCGCCCGCCCTGATCCTCGGCACCCGCGACGCCTTCACCCGGCGGCTGCCCGCGTTCCTGACCGCGTTCGGGCTGGCCGTACCGATGATGATGATCACGATCGGGCTGGGCGTCTGGTCCACCCTCGACAACTTCCTCAGCCATCCCGAGCAGGTCGGCCAGCACGCCTCCCTGTACGTGCGCCCCGGCAAGCTGGAGTCGGCCGAGGCGCGGCGCATCGCGGCCGGCGACCCCGGCGTGCGCGCCCTCTATCCGGGCACGGACGTCAACGCCCTGGCCCCCGGCGAGGCCCGCTCCGTGCGGGTGCGGGCGCTCGGCACCACCGCCGAGCCGTACCCGTTCCCGGTGGTCGAGGGCCGCACGTTCACCCAGCCGGGCGAGGCCGTGGCCGGGCAGGGGCTGCTCGACCTGCTGGGCGTCCGGATCGGCGACCGGGTGCGGCTGACCGTGGGCGGCTCGCCGCTCATCGTGCGCATCGTGGGCCGCGCCGTGGAGCCGGACCTCGACGGCGAGGTGCTGTCCGTGGGGCTCGACACCCTGGCGGCCAAGGACTCGGTGCCGCCGGAGTACTACGCGCTGGCGCTGCGTCCCGGCGCCGACCCGGCGGAGGTGCGGGCCAGGCTGCTGGCCGAGTCGGGGGAGAGCCTGAACGTGCAGCGGGTGGTCAACCCGGCCGACCGGCTGTCGGTCATCCGGGTGGTGATCGTGGCCCTGATCGCCGTCCTGGCGCTGATCGGCCTGGCCAACCTGCTCACCGCCAGCGCGCTCGGCCTGCGCGACCACGCCTTCGACCTGGCCGTGCTCAAGGCCATGGGGCTGACGCCACGGCAGGTGATGGCCACGCTCGTCACCGGCACGGGCCTGCTCGTCGTGGTGGGCGTGGCGGTCGGCGCGGCGACCGGGATGTCGGTGGTGACGGGCCTGATCGATCTGCAGGGGCACACGAGCGGGGTGGGGGCCGGCATCGGCCGCTCGCCGTCGCCGCTGACGATGACGCTGGCCGTGCTCGTGGCGGTGGGGGCGTCGCTCGCGGTGGCGCTCATCCCGGCCAGGCGGGCCGCACGCGCGCAGGTGCCGGTCGCCACACGGTGACCGGCACCTGTCCCCTCCTCGCGTCCCTGAGCGGCGCTGGCGGCCGCTCAGGGCGAGACAAGCAGGTCAGCCCTTCAGGGCGAACCAGTAGAAGCCGTGACCCGGCAGGGTCAGGGTGTACGACGACTCGCCGATCAGCGGGAACGACACCCCGCCCCGCGCCTCGACCGGCGTCTTCCCGGCGAAGCGGCGCAGGTCCAGCTCCACCGGCTGCGGGAACTTCGACAGGTTGTTCACGCACAGCATCACGTCGTCGCCCTCCTCGCGCACGAACGTCAGGACGCACGTGTTGGAGGACCACATCTCGGTGTACGCGCCGGTGCCGAACACGGGGTGCTCGCGCCGGATCTCCAGCATGCGCTGGGTGAAGTGGAGCAGCGAGCCGGGGTTGCGCAGCTGCGCCTCGACGTTGACCGCCTGGTAGCCGTAGATCGGGTCCATGACGGCCGGCAGGTAGAGGCGCCCGGGGTCGGCCGAGGAGAACCCGGCGTTGCGGTCGGGACTCCACTGCATCGGCGTGCGGACCGCGTCACGGTCCTCCAGCCAGATGTTGTCGCCCATGCCGATCTCGTCGCCGTAGTACATGACGGGCGAGCCGGGCAGGCTCAGCAGCAGCGCCGTGAACAGCTCGATGCGGTCGCGGTCGTTGTCGAGCAGCGGCGCGAGCCGGCGGCGGATGCCGAGGTAGGCCCGCATGCGCGGGTCCTTGGCGTACTCCGCGTGCATGTAGTCACGCTCCTCCTCCGACACCGTCTCGAGCGTCAGCTCGTCGTGGTTGCGGAGGAAGATGCCCCACTGCGCCTTGTCGGGCAGCTTCGGCGTGCGCGACATGATCTCGGAGATCGGCTCGCGCGTCTCCTTCTTGACCGACATGTAGATGCGCGGCATCAGGGGGAAGTGGAAGGCCATGTGGCACTCGTCGCCACCCGTGGTGGGGTCGCCGAAGTACTCGACGACGTCCTCGGGCCAGCCGTTGGCCTCGGCCAGCAGCACCCGGTCGGGGTAGAGGCGGTCCACCTCGGCGCGGATCTTCTTCAGGTACGCGTGCGTCTCCGGCAGCCCGGAGCACGCGGTGCCCTCCCGCTCGAACAGGTAGGGAACGGCGTCCAGACGGAAGCCGTCGATGCCGAGGTCCAGCCAGAACCTCAGGACCTCGATCATTGCTTCCTGCACGGCCGGGTTGTCGTAGTTGAGGTCCGGCTGGTGGTGGAAGAAGCGGTGCCAGTAGTACTGCTTGCGCACGGGGTCGTAGGTCCAGTTGGACTCCTCGGCCCCGATGAAGATGATCGGCGCGTCCGGGTAGCCGGTCGGCTCGTCGGCCCAGACGTAGAAGTCGCCGTAGGGGCCTTCGGGATCGTGCCGGGACGCCTGGAACCACGGATGCCGATCGCTCGTGTGGTTCATCACGAGGTCGGTGATGATGCGCAGGCCACGCTCGTGGGCCGACTCGATGAGCTGGACGAAGTCCCCGAGATCCCCGAAGTCGGGCAGGATCTTCATGTAGTCCGAGATGTCGTACCCGCCGTCACGCAGCGGTGACTCGTACAGCGGCAACAGCCACAGGCAGTCGACGCCGAGCCATTCGAGATAGTCCAGCTTCTCGATGAGACCGCGAAGGTCTCCGGTGCCGTCGCCGTTGGAGTCCTTGAACCCCCGGACGAGAACCTCGTAGAACACCGCCCGCTTGTACCAGGAGGGATCTTCTGAGACGAACGTCTCGGAAACCGGCTCCGGCGATGGGGATGCGTTGATCATGTGTCGCTCACAGAAGGAGATGTGGGCAGGACGGAGTCACCGGTTCCCCGGCGTTGTTATCTGGTGACTGCGCCGCCTGAGGTCGTCATCCCTGCGAACCCCATGCCCTTGACGGGACCGGATTTGTGATCCGGTGCCCGCTTGTGCGGCGCTTACGGGCCGAACACTACCAGCCCGATGGCTTTCCGGAACCCGGTTGTGCCGTGATCTCGTCGTACCCCCGGAGATCCATATGTAATCGTCCTGTTACCATGAGTTCATCTAGAACGGCGGAGCGACCTCGCCGAGATCGTTCTCGAAGTCGTTCAGCCACAGGCCCAGCAGCACCAGCCCGCGCACCCAGAACCTGTCGTTCCAGCCCCCGAAGCGCGTGAGCGCGTCCGGGCCGCCCCACACGACCTCGTGCAGCTCCTCCGACAGCAGGGCCGGAACCCGCTCGGCGACCGTCTGCAGCATCCCGTGCGCGTACGCGCGCGCGGGCGCGGCGGTGGAGCGGAGCGGGACCCGCCGCAGCGGCTGCTTGACCACGTTCGTGGACGGCAGCGCCGCAACGCGCGGGTCGGCCGCGTGCAGCAGCTCCCGGTAGAAGCGGCCCTTGTCCTTGCGGGCCACGCCCACCGACAGCGCCGCGTCGAAGAAGTCCGGGTGGACGAACGGGGCCGCGAACGACGCCTCCGGCCCCACCAGGTTGACCGCGGAACGCGCGATGCCCCGCACGGTCCGCGTGTGCAGCACCGACAGCGGCAGCTCCGCCCGGTGCCCGTGGAACATCGAGGTGGCCGCGGCGAACTGCTCCCTGACCGCCTCCTCGATCCACTCGCGCGCCCCCGGCGACAGGAACGGCTGCGACGGCTCGCCCAGGCTCAGCGACCGCAGCACGGCCGCCGACCGCTCGGCCTGCGACCTGGCCTCCAGCGCGGCGCCGCTGACCATGAAGTTCTTCAGCAACGGGCCGCCCGCCAGGCCGTCGACCAGCACCCGGCCGGCCCCGTGGACCTCCTTGGCGAACGGCGCGTACCAGGCGTGGTGCGGCGTCAGGTACTCCAGCCGGCGCGCCACCTCACGGGCGTCGCCCGGGTACGCGGCGGCGTCCTGCGTGATCACCCGGTGCGGGACGCGCAGCTCCCGCGTGATGGCCCGCGCGAACGCGATGTCGGTGTCGGTGCCGTCGTCGGGGCTCGTCGTCCACGACTCCACGTCGGCGCCCCGCGCCACGGCCACCGCGCACAGCAGCCGCGAGTCGTAGCCGCCGCTGACCGGCACGAGCAGCCTGCGCCCCTCGTAGTCCTTGTAGACCTCGTGCAGGATCTCCAGCAGCTCGCCGGCGCTGATCCACGTCTCGTACGGCTCGCCGCGCAGCCAGCGCGGCAGCCGCCGCTCGGTGGCCAGCCGGTCCTGGTCGTAGACCAGCGCGCCCGAGCCCGGCAGCCGGCTGACCCCGGCGAACGGCGTCGCCTCGCCCAGCGGGAACGTCACCTGGAGGATCGACGCCCACGCCGCCCAGTCGATCTCCACCGGCACCAGCGCCAGCAGCGGCTGGATCAGCGACGAGAAGTAGACGGCCTCGCCCAGCCGCACGTAGTAGACGTCGACCAGGCCCAGCGCGCCGGCGTGCAGGGTGACCCGCTCGCCCTCGCCGATCAGCCCCGGGGTCTCGTACGTCTCCGCCACCGTCATCCAGCCGCCCTCCAGCGAGCCGGACGGCCTGCGCTCGCCCCAGGCGAACGCGAACGAGCCCTCCGCCCGGTGGTACGGCGGCAGCGGGGCCGAGCTGAACAGCGCGGCGCCGGGCACCTGGAGGGCGGGGCGCACCCGCGGCCCGGCGCCCGTGAGCTTCCCCAGCACGACGGGGTCGATCCGGCCGAGAGCGCCGCAGACGTAGGGCCGCACGTTGAACTGCACCGGATCTCATCCCTTCGAGACGCTTCCGCAGAAGAGTATCCTTTGCCGGGCTGGCGAACGGAGGTCTGGTGAGCACGGAGCTGGAGAGCACGAGGCGCGCGCTGCGTGACGCGATCGCGCAGGCGGAGCACGCGGCCGAGCTGGCCCGGCTGCTCGACGCCGCCCAGGCGCGCCTGGCCGAGGCCGAGCGGAGCACCGAGGAGGCCAAGGCGCTCGCCGAGCGGCTGGCCGAGGCCGAGGAGCGGCTGGAGGACGAGCGCGCCGCCGCCGAGAAGCTCCGCAAGGACCTGGCCGAGCAGCGCTACCAGGCCGAGGTCGCCAACTGGAAGCTGTCCTCCATCAAGGTCGCCCGCTGGAACCGCCTCGGTGACGCCATCCGGAGCGGTAAGAGCAACCCCGTGCTGCTGGCCAAGGGCCTCAAGGGCGCCGCTAAGCCGGTCAAGCGGCCCATCGCGCCCAAGCGCCGGCCCGTCGCCGTCCAGCGGGCCAAGGACGAGCGGCCGGGCGCCGCCTACCAGGCCACCACCTCCACGCGGACACTCGGCGGCCACTCCTTCAAGCTCAAGCCGTACCGGATCCCCACCGGCCCCAACACGCGGCCCCACCTCACCGCGGCGGTCGTCGCCGACCCGCACGCCGAGGCGCTGCTGCGCTACGAGTGGCGGCAGACGACCGGCTTCACCCCGCGCGACTTCGCCCGGGTCCTGCCGCAGGAGGTCCCGCACCTGCTCGTCGTGGAGTCCGTCAGGAGCGGGCCGTGGGCCGAGGAGATCACCGGCGAGCCCGGTGACGGCCTGCGCGCGCTGCTCGCCTGGTGCGCCGAGCGGGGCATCCGCACGGTGTTCTGGCACACGGGCGGCGACGTGGCCCCCTACCGGGCCGCGGCCGGGCTGTTCGAGCACCGCTTCAGCACCGACCCCGCCACCGGGTGGCCGCGCCTGTCCTTCGGCGTCCAGCCGCGCGTGCACAACCCCATCCCGCTCTCCGGCGGGCGCATCGACCGGGTGCTCACCCTGGAGCAGCTCCTTCCGGGCCACCTGACCTACCCCGACGTGCTCACCTCCTACCGCTGGCCCGCGGCCGTCGACTGCCCGCCCGGCACCCCGCCGTGGCGGCTCGCGGAGCTCGCCGCCTGCGGCACGTCGATCGGCGACGAGCCCGACTCGCGCCGCGCGCACGTCGCCATGCGCCGCGCCTACGACGGCGGCACGATGACCGAGCGGATCGACGACCTGCTGGAGGTGATCGGCCTGCCCAGCGCCCGCGCCACGCTGGAGGTGTCGCTGCTGCTGCCGGTCCTCGACCGCTTCCTGATGGAGCACGCGCTGGCCCAGGTCGCCCGGCAGTCGGTACGGCCCGCCCAGCTCATCGTGTTCGGGCCGCCCGAGGCCGAGCAGCGGGCCCGCGACGTCATGCCCGGCACCGAGGTGCTCTTCCGCCACCTCGACCCGTCGCTGTCCGCCGGGGCCATGCTCGGCCGCGGCCTCGACCTGTGCGAGGCCGACCTGGTGGGCGTCATGGACCCGCGCGACGTCTACGGCATCCACTACCTGGCCGACCTGCGCCGCGCCTTCCTGTTCAGCACCGCCGACATCGTCGGCAAGGCCTCCTACTACGCCCACCTGCGCAAGCCCCAGGCCACGCTGCTCAAGCGGCCCGAGGCCGAGTACTCCTACCTGCCGGAGGTGGCCGGCGCCACGCTGCTGGCCCGCCGCAACACCCTGCGCCAGCTCGGCTTCGCCGACCTCACCGAAGGCTGGGACGACGTCCTCATGCGCCGGTGCCGGGCCGACGGGATCAAGGTCTTCTCCGCCGACCGGTTCGGTTACGTCCGCGTGCGCGACGAGGACCGCTGGCTGCTGGGCGCGGCCCACCTGGTGGAGTACGGCTCCGCCGAGCCGCACGCGCTCATCTGAGCGGTCTTTCGGGGCCCGTAGGGTCGGTGGCATGACGCCCGAGCAGCGGGTCGCCGAGGTGCTGGGGGAGGCGCCGGCGCCCGAGGGGACGTGGGAGCGCGAGGCCGCCTACCTGTCGGCCGCCGCCCGGCGGCTCGGCGTGCCCGCCGCCGGGCTGGCCGCGCGGGTGCGGGCCGTCGCCGGGGTGGCGGCCGTGGAGGAGCGCCCGAACGGGTTCCTGCGGATCACCGTCGAGGTCCCCGGGGCACTCGTCGAGACCGTCCGGCCGCTGTCCCTGCCCGACCCGTGGCCCGACTTCCCGCGTACCTGGGACAACCCCGGCTTCGCCGTGCGCTACGCCCACGCGCGGGCGGTGGCGGTGCGGCGCTGGGCGCGCGATCTCGGCGTGCCGGAGGAGGGCTTCCGGCCGGAGCTGCTCGACGACCCGCGCGACCGGGCGGTGCTGCGGGTGCTCGCGGAGCTGCCGGGCCGGCTGGCCAGGCCCGCGCGGGGCTCGTCCTTCTGGGCGTCCTACGCGGTGCGGCTGGCGACGGCGTACCACGACGCGCACGAGCTGGCCCCGGCCGTTCCGGTGGGGGACGAGGCGCCGTCGCCGCTGCACACGGCCCGGGTACGGCTGGCGCGGGCCGTGGAGGACGTCCTGCCGGGGCCCGACCGTCTATGATCCAGAAGATATCCGGCCAAAAGGAGAAAAGTCGTAAAAATATCCCTTCTGAGGGTTGATCGCGTCTCGATACGTGGTCAACGGGTCCTGGTGGTTGGACTGTTCCGATAGCCTCGATCGGGTGAGTCGATTCGCCCATCCCGCAGGGGACCGGCACGCCGAGATGCTGCCGCACGAGCGCCCGCCGCTCCCGCCCGCCGACCTCAACCGGATCAACCCCGCGATCTGGCCCCGAACGTCGGGCCGGACCGATGGCGCGCTCACGATCGGTCACGTCGACGTCCGCGACCTCGCCCGCGAGCACGGCACGCCGCTGTTCGTCCTCGACGAGCACGACGTCCGCTCGCGCATGCGCGACTACGTCACCGCGTTCGCCGGCTCCGACGTCCACTACGCCGGCAAGGCGTTCCTCTGCAAGGAGATCGTCCGCTGGCTCGACGAGGAGGGCCTCGGCCTCGACGTCGCCAGCGGCGGCGAGCTGGCCGTGGCGCTCAGCGTCGGCTTCCCGCCCGAGCGCATCACCATGCACGGCAACAACAAGTCCGTCGCCGAGCTGACCCGCGCCCTGGAGGTCGGCGTCGGCCGCATCGTGGTCGACTCCTACGAGGAGATCGCCCGGCTCGGCCATCTCGCCGCCGAGCGCGGCAAGCGGCCCAAGGTGATGATCCGCGTCACCACCGGCGTCGAGGCGCACACCCACGAGTTCATCGCCACGGCCCACGACGACCAGAAGTTCGGCCTGTCGCTCAGCGCCGGCGCCGCCGCCGAGGCTGTGCGCCGCATCCTCGCGCTGCCGTCCCTGGAGCTCGTCGGCCTCCACTCGCACATCGGCTCGCAGATCGTCGACACGGCCGGCTTCGAGGTGGCCGCCCGTCGCCTGGCCGGCCTGCTCGTGCAGATCAAGGACGAGCACGGCGTGGTCCTGCCCGAGCTCGACCTCGGCGGCGGCTACGGAATCGCGTACGTCGAGGAGGACGAGGCCCCCGACGTCAAGGAGATCGCCGACGGGCTGCGCGAGATCGTCGCCAAGGAGTGCACGGGCGCCGGCCTGCCGGTGCCCCGCCTCACCGTGGAGCCCGGCCGCGCGATCGTCGGCCCCGGCGGCGTCACCCTCTACGAGGTCGGCACCGTCAAGGACGTCGAGGGCCTGCGCACGTACGTGAGCATCGACGGCGGCATGAGCGACAACATCCGCACCGCCCTGTACGGCGCCGACTACACGGTCACGCTCGCCAGCCGGGACAGCACGGCCGAGCCCATGCTCAGCCGCGTCGTCGGCAAGCACTGCGAGAGCGGCGACATCATCGTCCGCGACTGCTTCCTGCCGTCCGACCTCGCCCCCGGCGACCTGCTGGCCGTCGGCGCGACCGGCGCCTACTGCCGCTCGCTGGCGAGCAACTACAACTACCTGCCCAGGCCCGCCGTGGTCGCCGTCGCCGACGGCGAGGCCCGCGTTATCGTGCGGGGCGAGACCGAGGACGACCTGTTGAGGGGGCAGCTGTGAAACCGCTGAAGGTCGCGTTGCTGGGCTGCGGCGTCGTCGGCTCGCAGGTCATCCGGCTCCTGCACGAGCAGGACGGCGACCTGACCGCCCGCGTCGGCGCCCCGCTGGAGCTGGCGGGGGTGGCCGTGCGCCGCCTGGGCCGCAAGCGCGACGTCGAGGTCGCCCCGGAGCTGCTCACCACCGACGCCGAGGCGCTCGTCACCCGCGACGACGTCGACATCGTGGTCGAGGTCATCGGCGGCATCGAGCCGGCCCGCTCGCTCATCGTGGCGGCCCTGAGCCGGGGCAAGTCCGTCGTCACCGCCAACAAGGCGCTGCTCGCCGAGGACGGCGCCACCCTGCACGAGGCCGCCCGCGCCGGCAACGGCGACCTGTACTTCGAGGCCAGCGTCGCCGGGGCCATCCCGCTGCTGCGCCCGCTGCGCGAGTCGCTGGCCGGCGACCGGGTGCGGCGCGTGCTCGGCATCGTCAACGGCACCACCAACTACATCCTCGACAAGATGGACTCCACCGGCGCGTCCTTCACCGACGCCCTGGAGGAGGCCCAGACGCTCGGCTACGCCGAGGCCGACCCCACGGCCGACGTCGAGGGCTTCGACGCCGCCGCCAAGGCCGCCATCCTCGCCGGGCTCGCCTTCCACAGCCGGGTGACGGCCGCCGACGTCCACCGCGAGGGCATCACCGAGATCAGCGCCACGGACGTGGCCTCGGCCAAGGCCATGGGCTACGTCATCAAGCTGCTGGCCATCTGCGCCCGCTCCGACGACGGCCGCTCCGTCGGCGTGCGGGTCCACCCGGCCATGATCCCGAGGTCCCACCCGCTGGCCGGGGTGCGTGAGGCGTACAACGCGGTGTTCGTGGAGGCCGAGTCGGCGGGACAGCTCATGTTCTACGGCAAGGGCGCGGGCGGCGCCCCCACGGCCTCGGCCGTGCTCGGCGACCTGGTGGCCGTGGCCCGCAACCGCCTGGCCGGCACCCGGGGGCCCGAGGAGTCCACGTACGCCTCGCTGAGCGTCCACCCGATGGGTGAGACGGTCACGCGCTGCCACGTGGCACTGGACGTCGCCGACAAGCCGGGCGTGCTCGCGCGCGTCGCGGAGCTGTTCGCGGCGCACGACGTCTCGATCCAGACCGTACGCCAGGAGGGCCACGGCGACGACGCCCAGCTCGTCATCGTCACCCACCGCGCCACGGACGCCGCGCTGACGGCGACCATGGAAGGGCTGCGCGACCTGGACATCGTCCGCGCGGTGGCCAGCGTGATGCGCGTCGAGGGCGACGAGTAGCCCTGTCGGTATCGGTGGACAAGAGCCTCAAAGGCGAGGTCCTCGCCGGTGACGCGCTTCGCGCGCCGGGGCTCGGGCTGTGACAGTGGGGGAGCCGAGCTCCCCCACACCCCCTTGGCAGGGGACCTCCGGCCCCCTGCACCCCCGAGCGTTGCCCGTGTGAGCAGGCGAGATGGGCTTGCTGCGGCTCCCGCTGAGCGGGAGATGGAGCGGCCGGGAATTCGTCGTGATCTCGCAGGACGTTGCCGCCGCTTGTCTGTACCCTCTACGCCATAGGAAGGGAGCAGGCCATGACCGCGCAGCCGGATGACTTCACGCACGTCGACACTCCGATGCCGGAGAAGAATCTCCGCTCCATTCGCGCCGCGCTTGTTGTTGCGCAAGACCGCGATGCCTTCGACGCAGGTCTGAAGGCGGTTCTGGACGAGGTCAAGGTGACCCTTGATCTCGGAGCACTGAACTCCTTCGTACACCGTTGGTGGATCTCGGCGTGCGATTCGGTGCGGGATCCGGAGGGGCGCCGGCAGATGCATCTCCGTGCGGAGCGGGCACTGGAGGGAGAGCCTGTCCCACGTGGCAGGTCGTGGCGAGAAGTCCTCGCTTCACGAGGATTCGATCTGTAGCGTGTACAAGATCATTTTGGATCCAGTTGTCGAGGACCGGATCGCGGATCTTCCCGATGAGGCCCTACGGCCCCTTGCGGAGCTCTTCACGTTGCTGGAGACCGCTCCGTGGAGCGGCTTGCCCTTCAAGCCGGAAAATCCTGCCGGCAACATGCTCACACATGCTTTCGGAGAGCGCGGCCTTACTACGTACGTCATCCTCGAACGGCAGCGAGAGGTCTATCTTGTCCGCATCGAGTGGCCTTAAGGCCGCACCGCCGGCTTTCCTGAGCCCAAGACCTTCGAGGACACCGAGCGCGGAACAGGCGGCCGCAGGGGCCGGGGCCGCATCATGGCCCGCCACGAAAGGGCTGTGACCAAGCAGGTTCAGCGGTGGCTCAGCACGTTGACCACGCGGCCGTTGGGGTCGCGGACGAAGAACCGGCGGACTCCCCACTCCTCGTCCTGCAAGGGGTGCACGATCTCCGCCCCGCTCTCCCGCATGACCGCATAGGCCGCGTCCACGTCGTCCACCTCGACGCTCATGTCCGGGGTGACCGGTGCGGTCCTGTCGCCGGTGATCAGGCTGATCTGCGCTGCCGGGCTGGCCGGGGAGGCGAGCGTCATGATCCAGCCGAGGTTCATGACCTCCTCGAACCCCAGCAGCCCATAGAACTCCCGGCTCTCCCGCACAGCCTCGGACTGGATGTTGGGCACGACACGGTGAACGGTCATCGACGACTCCAAGCGCTCTCGGACCGCACCGAGGGACGGTCAGTGCTGGTGTGCTGCGTCATGCGGACCATCGTCGCCCAGGGCGGCGTCCACGTCTTGTACGGATGGGAACTCCGCGAGCCACTGCGTCGCGGTGAGGTCACCCAGGGCGCGGAAGTCCCGCGCCAGGTGGGCCTGATCGACGTAGCCGCACTCGGCCGCGGTTTCGGCCAGCGAGGGCCGGGACCGGGAGCGCAGCAGGCGCCGGGCGCGCTCGAACCGGATCACCCGGGCCGCCGCCTTCGGTGACAGGCCGATCTCACGCTGGAACCGGCTGGTGAGGTGCCGGCGGCTCCAGCCCACCTCCCGGGCGAGCGCGCCGATCCGCAGGCTCCCCGCGGTCTCGGTCAGCCGCCGCCAGGCCTGCGCCACCTCGGCCGGCGGCTCGCCGCGGCCGTCGTCGGCCAGCCCGGCCAGCCCGGCCAGCCCGGCCAGCCCGGCCAGCCCGGCCAGCCCGGCCAGCCCGGCCAGCCCGGCCAGCCCGGACAGTGTGGCGTCCAGCAGCCGGAACCGGTGCCGCCATGTCGGCGCGGCGGCCAACCGCTCGACCAGCTCATCGGCCCGATCGCCGAGCAGCTCCGGCAGGCCGACCACGTCACCGGCCAGCTCGCCGGCCGGCACCCCCAGCAAGGCCCGTGCGCCTCGCCAGGTCAGATCCAGTTGCAGGCCGTACTGCAGGCCCTGGTGCGACATCACGACCGGACCGTCGTGCAACCCGCCGGCCACGGACACGAAGGACGCGGGCCGGCGTCCGACGAAGTCGAGCGTGCCGGACAGGCAGACGACGAGCGTCAGATGCGTGGACGGCAGCCCATGATGCAGCCCCGGCTCACCGGACCAGCGATATCCCGAGTACCCGGACACCAGCCCGCGCAGCTCCGGCGCCGCCCGCCTGCACACATACTCCGGCACGTGCCCAGACTAGGACCGCACGGATCGCCGCTGCCGCGGCCATGCCACCGCCCACGGCAAGCCGTGGGAGTCCACCTGCCCGCGCGGCCCACGCCGGAGCCGGTCCGGCGGCTCGCCGAGCTCAGGCTTCCGGAGAGGTGAGACCGCGGACCCGGCGCACGGCCCGTCTCAGGACGGTGCGGTTCAGGACGGTGCGGTTCAGGACGGTGCGGTCGCGGGTCCGGGAGAGGGACACGGCCTTGCGGCGCCACTGCTCGGCCTTCTCGCGCCAGCGCGCCGCGTCCCTGGCCGCCTTGCCGGCCTGCCTGCGCTGCTCCGTCAGCTCGGCGCGGAGCGCGGCCGCGCGCTTGCGCAGGAGGAGGATCTCCTTGTCACGCTCGGCCAGCCGGGCGACGTGCTCCGGGACGGGACGCCTGCGGGGCGGGTAGACCGTCGGGCGCCGGGCGAAGCCCCACGACGCGCCGTCCAGCCACTCCACGCCGAACACCTCGTCCAGGACGTCGTCCAGGTGCTCCCCGGGCCGGGCGACCAGGGCGGCGCGCGACAGGGCCGCCGTCCGCTCCAGGCGGGCGGTCACCACGCCGTCCTCGGTCTCCTCCAGCGCCAGGCACAGGGCGCCGCCGTCGGCCTCCTCCAGCCGCTGGACGAGCCGCTCGACGGCGTCGGGAGCCGGCACCCAGCCGGACGGCACGAGCAACCGGAACGGCGGCACGACCGGCGGCGGCTCGTGCCCGGCACCTGCGGCAACCACGGGTCCCACCGAACGGCCGGGGCCGGCCGGCTCTCCGGCGTCCGCGGGCGGATCGGCGGGTGCGGGCGGAGGGGCGGGTGCGGGCCAGGCGGGGTGCGGGGCGAGGCGGACCCGCGGGTCGTGCGCGAACGTGGCCTGGATCAGGCGCAGGTCCAGATCAGGATCGCGGAGCGGGGAGCGGCGGCCGGAGCCGAGGGACGTCCACGGGCCCTCGACGGTGACCCGGACGTCCGGCAGGCTCGCGCCCAGCAGCGCGTCCACACTGGCTCGTACGTCCTCGTAGCCTCCGGCCGGCACGTACGCGTCCACGTACGGCACGAGCCACTGGCGGCCGGGATCCGTGCGCAGGTAGCGGCGGTACGGCACGCGGTCGGCGACGTACGGGTCGTTGTACCGCTTGAGGGCGGCGAAGTCCCGCATGGCCGTGGGCAGGCCGACGTGCCAGGCCCGCGCCTCGGCGTCCGGGACGAAGACCGCCCCCGCCTGGGTGAGCCGGTATCCCAGCTCGGTGTCCTCCGCCAGCACCAGCGAGGTGTCGAGCCCGCCGATCGAGCGCAGCAGCCAGGCCGGGTACGAGGCCGTCGCGCCCACGTGGATCCTCGTGGCCAGCGAGCTGGGCGCGGTGCGCAGCCCGTCGTGGTCCTCGATGATCTTCTCGGCCCAGTCGTGGCGCTCCGGCGAGAGCGGGAACAGCTCGCGTTCCGCGCCCGCCCGCAGGGCCGCGACGACGTCATCGGGCCCTGGCAGCCGCTCGGCGGAGGTGAAGTCGATCCACCCCAGCACCACCAGGTACGGGGCGAGGTGGTGCCAGCGGAGCTGGGCCTCGACGTGGGTCCGGTGGGGCACCATGTCCGCGTCGAGCACGAGGACGACCTCGCCGGCGGCGGCGTCGAGGCCCGCCTGGAGCGCCCAGGCGCGCCCCCAGCCGCCGTCCGGGCTGGAGATGAGTTTGGTGCCGCCCGGCACGGCCTCGGGCAGCCGCAGCGGGACCGCGCTGCCGTCGTCCACCACGACCACGTCCATCAGCTCGGCCGGGTACGTCTGGGCCGAGAGCGCCGCGAGCGTGAGGTCGAGGGTCGCCTGGCGGTCGTGGGCGGGGATGACGACCGTCACGGTCAGCGTGGGGGTCCAGCCGCCGAGCGGCGGCGGGGTGAGCGCGCCGAAGTCCTGCCGCCGGATCCGGGGGATGAGAGTCACGATGCGCTGCTCCGGTCGAGCTCCTTGAGGGTCATGACGCGCTGCTCCGGTCGAGCTCCATGAGGGCGCTGGGGCGGAATCCCCGCCACTGCTTCTTGTTGCGTTGCAGGAACGTGCCGATCGGCTCCTGCCAGGTGTGGTTGGCGGCGGGGCCGCGGCGCAGGATGTAGCCCAGGCCGTGGGTGCGGTAGATCTGCCCGCCCGCCGCCTGCAACGCCTCCTGGAACTGCGTGTCCACCGAGCGGCGCAGCGGCCGGAACCCGCCCACCGCCTGGAACGCCGACCGCTCCACCAGGATCGTCCCGCCCGCCACGAAGCTGGTGATCTGCTCGGTGATCTGGCTGCGGTGCACGGTCACGTCGATCGAGGACAGATGGACGAACTCCGGCACGGTCCCCACCACCTGCGCCCCCGAGTAGGAGTGGGCGAGCAGCAGGTCCGACAGGAAGTCCGGGCCGTACCAGTCGTCGTCGTCCATCTTGAGCAGGAACGAGCCGGACGCCCGGGAGGCGGCGTCGTTGAGCACCTCGCCGAAGATCTGGCGTCCGTCGGCCTCGTACACGGTGAGGGGGCCGTCGTAGGCGGCGATCGCCGCGGCCACGTCGGGGTGGCCGGCGGGCACCCCGTGCAGGGCGAGGACGACCTCCAGCTGCGCGCCGCGCTGCCGGGCCGCCTGCCGCAGCGCGAAGCCGACCATGTCGGCGCGGCGGGTGGCGAGCAGGACGGACGTGAGGGGCGGCGCGGGCGCGGGCGCGCCGAGCTGCTCCCAGCGGGCGGCGACGCCGTGGGTGCGCAGGGCCCGCCGGCGCAGCCTGACGCTGTGCTCCTCGCGCCGCAGGTCGTCGGTGAGGTCGGGACGGCTGGTCAGCAGCTCGACGAGGTCGTCGCCGAGCCCGCCCGCCCAGCGCGGCACCGACTCCGCGACCAGCGGGACACCGGCCGCGGCGAGCCCGGCCAGCACCCGCACGGCCGCGAGGGGGCCGCTGTGGGCGTGCCGCCAGTCCACCTCGACGCCGCGGATCTGCCGGAGGCGCGCCACGTCGGCGTCCGTGACGCCACCCGACTCGGCGAACGTCGTCACCGCCTTCCCGTCGAGCACGACCGCCCAGCGGCCGTCGCGCTCCTCCAGCGACGCCATCCCGCGCGACGGGGTGGTGACGAAGCCCTGCGGGTTGACCAGCCGCTCGTCCACGGGCGGGATCATGGACGGCTCGGCGAGCACGTCGGGGTCGGCGAGCGGCAGCGCGGCCCCGCCGGGCCGGCCGAGCCGCTCCCAGGTGGCGGCGCGCGCCATGGGCCGCTCGATGGGCCGCTCGTCGCCGGTCCAGCCGCCGGGGCCCTCCTCGGGCGGCGCCGCGGGCCCGGAGTCGGAGGTGCGCAGGACCATGTCGCCGCCCGGCGCCCCGACCCGCTCGGGCACCGGGCCGGTGACCTCGGCGGGCGTGGCGTTGGGGTCGCCCGGCCGCCAGTCGGCCGCGCCGACCCCGGCGAGGGCGGCGGCGGGCGCGGCGATGACGTCGAGCCGGTGCCCGGCGAACGCGCGCGAGGTCGCGGTCACGGTACGGCCGGCGGGCGTCGGAGCGGAGAAGCGGGCGTCCACCACCCACACCCGGTCCTTGGGCCGGTGGACGCGCAGGTCGGACAGCGAGCGCCAGCGGTGCGCGGGCGTCGGCGTGGGCACCGGCGCCGGGTGTGCGGGCGGGGTGTCCAGGACGGCCACGACCACGCGGCGCGTCTCCGGCAGCAGCTTGTGCAGGGTGGCGGCCCGGCGCAGGTCGGCGGGCGTGCCGGCGATCACCAGCACCTCGGCCGCCTGCTCGGCGGCGGGCGGCGGCTCCAGCAGGTCCCGGTCGAGATCCACGACGTCCACCGGGTCAGGTGCGGCGGCGAGCGATGCGAGATCCGGGAGGTCGCAGGCGTCGATCCCCGCGAGGAAGACCCGGGCCTCCGGCATCTCCGCCAGCAGCTCCCCGATCATCCGGCGCTCCTCAGATGCCTGATGAGCGAGGTCAGCCGCCCCTCCTCCTCGGCGGCGGGCCCGGCCGACAGCCGCTCGACCTCGGCCGACAGCCTCTCCACCTCGCTCCGCAGCCTCTTCACCTCCGCCAGCCGATCGCCCGCCAGCGCCCGCCATCTGGCCGCGTCACCGGCCGGCGACTCCGCCTCGGCGACGGGCACGAGCCCGTACTCGCCCCCGCTCACCCACAGCGACCCGAACATCTCGTCCACCAGGTCGTCGGCCACGCCGTTCAGCCGGGCCGCCCGGGAGAACGCGGCGGTGCGCTCCAGGCGGGCCGCGACCACGCCCTCCGGCGACTCGGCGAGGGCGACGCAGACCAGGCCGAGCAGGTCCGCGTCGGCCTGCCGTACGAGCCGGGACAGCGTGTCGGCGCCCGGCGCCCAGCCGGCCGGCAGCCGCAGCAGGAACGGCGCCGGAGCCGCGGAGAGCGGCTCCTCCTCGGCGAAGGAGACGCGCGGCTCGTGCCGGTAGAGGTGGGTGAGGAGGCGGGCGTCCAGCAGCGGCTCGTCCAGGCAGGCGCGCCGCCCGTCCGTGAGCTCGCCCCACGGGCCGACGATCGTGACGGCCGCGTCGGTCAGCGTGCTCGCCAGGATCGCGTCCACCGCGCCGCACGTCTCCTCGTACGTGGTCGCGGGCACGACCACCCGCACGTAGGGCACGAGCCAGTGGCGGCGCGGATGGCCGCGCAGCCAGCGCAGGTCGGGGACGAGGTCGCCCAGGTAGGACCAGTTGTGCCGGTGGACGTCCTTCTCGCGCCGCATGACCGTGGACGGCCCGACGTGCCAGCCGCGGGCGGCCGGCTCGGGGATGAAGACCGCGCCCGCCTGCGCGAGCCGGTAGCCGAGCTCGGTGTCCTCCGCCATGTTCAGCCGGGTGTCCACGCCGCCCGCCGCGCGCAGCAGGTCCGCGCGCACCGAGCTGGAGGCGCCGGTGTGCAGCAGGTACGCGCTGGAACCGGCGTCCTTCAGCATCCGCGTCGACTCCAGGGTCTTGCTGGTGTACGCCGACGGGGCGCCGTCCTCACCCGGCGCGTCCACGAACCGGGTCTCGCCGATCACCACGGCGTGGTCGATGAGGTGGTGCCAGCGCATGTGCGCCTCGACGTGGTCATCGGCCAGGATCATGTCCGAGTCGAGCCAGTGGACGACGTCGCCGGTGGCGGCGAGCCGACCGGCCTCCCGGGCGGCGCCGCGGCCCCAGCCCTCCGTCACCCGCACCACGCGCGCGCCCGGCACGTCGAGGGGCGGCTCGCTGCCGTCGTCCGCCACGACCACCTCGACCAGCTCGGCGGGGTAGGTCTGCGCGGCCAGCGACGCCATGGTCCGCTCCAGGTCCTCCGGCCGGCCGCGGGCGGGGATCACCACGGAGACGGTCAGCTCCGGCCGCCACGCTCCCAGCTCCGGGGGCTCCAGCGAGCCGTAGTCGTTGTGCCTGACGCGCGGCACGCGTGCCGTCCCGCTCATACCGGTCCCTTGGCCAGCGCGCGGACCTCCGCGCGCAGCTCCTCCACCTCTCGGGCGCGGACCATGGCGTTCACGCGGTCCTCGCCGAGGGAGGCCAGGATCGCGGAGAGGTCCTCGTCGCGCCGGCCGGAGGACTGCTCCACGGCCGCCGTCAGCTTGTCGAGGCGTGTCTCGATCCGCCGGAGCGCGGTCAGGGTCTTCGCCAGCTCGCCCTCGTGCTTCTTCACGCGCAGGTCGATGCGATGCGCCTTGCCGTCGAGCCGGCGTACGACGAGCACGAGCAGGGCCAGGGCGGACAGAGCGATCAGGAACGCCCCCGTCGCCGCCGCCGCGCCCACGGTCACGAGGCCACCCAGGACGAGCAGCGCGAGGGCGGCGACGGCCAGGACTCCGAGGATCGCGGCGGCCGCTGCCGTTCGGCGGGGCGAGAGCATCCGCGCTTACCTTTCGTAGACATCGACTTCGTGGTCTTGGACTGCATAGACATGGACTTATCCGGCGTCAAGGATTTATTGACACCTTAATCAACATTCGCCACTACGTTGCCATAAGTTCCTGGGGACAAACTGGGAAAGATCGCTTGTGGCCTGGGGATCTCCCCGACAACCTATGACGCATCTGCCTACGTGCCAGTAAAACCGGCGTAAGGTAGGCGCCGATCTGAGTCCCACGCCGGTCGAGGAGCGCCGCACGCATGTCCGCCGTCACCCCCTGTGGCTTCACGCGCGCGCCGGATCAGGGGCTCGCCCGCCTCCACTGGAGCGAGACCGGTTGGGCGGTCGACGGCATCGAAGCCCCCGAGGACGCCCTGCCCTCCTCACCGCCTCCGGCCTCGACCCGCACGCAGCCGGCCGACATCGCCGCCCTGCGTCCGCTGCGCGGCCTGGAGGTGGACTGGCCCGCCGCGCCGGTGCCGCTCGACGGCCTCGTACGGCTGGCCGCCGGCGGCGTGCCGCTCACCGCGACGCACGCGCCCGCCTGGGCGCCCGCCGACCTCGCAGCCGTCCTCACCGACCGCGCCTGGCTCGCCCACGAGCCCGACGGCACCGTCCGCTGCCTGTCCGACCTGCGGCGCGAGGAGCACAGCGTACGGCTGCGCCGCCTCGCCCACCGCCCGGCCCGCACGCCGTCCGTCAGCGTCGTCATGGCCACCAAGCGCCCGGAGCTGGTCCCCGGCGCGCTCGCCCAGATGGCCCGCCAGCGCGGCGCCGAGGTCGAGGTGCTGCTTGGCCTGCACGGGGTGCCGTACGAGAGCGTGCGCCGGGCGGTCGAGGAGCTGCCGCTGCCCGTGGCCTGGACCGAGGTGCCCGCCGAGGTGCCGTTCGGCACGGTGCTCAACGAGGCCGCGGCGCCGGCCGGCGGCGAGTACCTCGTCAAGTGGGACGACGACGACTGGTACGGCCCGGACCACCTCGCCGACCTCGTCATGGCCCTTGCCTACTCCGGCGCCGACGTGACCGGCACCTCGGGGGAGTTCTTCTACCTGGAGCCGCTGCGCGCCACGATCCGGCGCAGCACGTTCGCCAGCGGCGCGGCGTACCGGAGCGAGGTCTGGTCCGATCACGTGGCCGGCGGCACGATCCTGGTTCCCCGTACGAAATTTCAGGAGATCGGGGGATTTCCCGCTCAGCCCCGCGCGGTCGACCGTGACTTCCTGAAAGCCGCCGCCGAGTCGGGCGCCGGCATCTACCGCACCCACGGCCTCGGTTACGTCCTGAGGCGCGGGCTCAGCGGCGACCACACCTGGCAGCTCCCGCTCGCCCACTTCCTCAAGCTGGCCTCCAGCCAGTGGCGCGGCTTCCGGCCGAGCCTGCTGATGGAGGACGGCGGCTCGCGGGCGGAGGCGGCATGAGAGTCCGGGGCAACGACTATCGGGTCCTGCGACCGGCCGAGGACTTCACGCCCCGGCTGACCGTCAGCGTGGTCGTGCCCGCGTACGGCGGCCAGGACAAGCTGGATCTCGCACTGGCCGCGCTGGCCCGCCAGACCTACCCGGCGGAGCTGACCGAGGTCGTGGTCGTCGACAACGGCAGCACGCCCCCGCTGCGACTGCCCGCCACGCGCCCGCCCGGCACCCGCCTGATCGTCTGCGACAGCCCGGGCCGGGCCGCCGCGCGCAACGCCGGGCTGGCCGAGGCCGGCGGCGACGTCGTCCACTGGCTCGACTCCGACGTGCTGCCGGCCCCCGGCGCCGTCGAGGCCCACATGCGCTGGCACCACGCCGCGCCGTACCTCGTCGTGACCGGCTACATCAGGTTCACCGACGTGCCGGTGCCGGCCGAGTTGCCCGACGACCTGGAGCGGGCGTTCGAGCCGGCCGAGCCGCACGGCTGGATCGTGGAGCTGGTCGAGCGCACCGACGGCCTCACGGACAACCCGCAGCGCCCCTTCAGCCTGCACGTCGGCGGCGCCACCTCCGTGTCGGCCCGGCTGATCGAGGCGGCCGGCCCGATGGACGAGGACCTCGTCCTGGGCCAGGACACCGAGATGGGCTACCGGCTGGCCCAGGCCGGGGCGGTGTTCGTGCCCGAGCCGCGGGCCCGCGCCTACCACCTCGGGCCCACCATGCGCATGCGCGACAAGGAGCGCATCGACCGGGTCAGCCACGCGTTCGTGGCCGACCGCATCCCCTCCTACCGGTGGCTGCGCTCCCATCCGGGCCGCCAGTGGAAGGTGCCGTACGTCACCGCCGTGGTCGACGGCACCGCCGGCTACGAGAGCGTGCGCGGGACCGTCGACGCGCTGCTCGCCGGCACCGTGGCCGACCTGAGCGTCGTCGTCACCGGCCCGTGGGAGTCGCTGGAGCGCGAGCGCCGCGCCCCGCTCGCCGACCCCGGCCTCGACCTCGTCCTGGTCCACGGCCACTACCTGCACGAGGGGCGCGTCCGGCTCTGCGACACCCCCGTGGTGGATCCCGCCGTGCCGTACGTGCTGCGCCTTCCGCGGGGATGGGCGCCCGGCGAGGACAGTCTCGCCCGGCTCCTCGACCTGTGCCGCGACGAGGGGCTGGGGCTGGTCAACGTGCTCCTGGACGAGTCGCCGCACGGAGTGGTGGCCGCCCGGCTCGAACGCACCGCCGCCTTCGCCCGCGCCCGCCTCGTGGCGCGGCCCGGAGAGGACCTCGACGACGTCGTGGACGAGGTGGCGGGCGTCACCTGGGTCGAGGGGGAGACGTACGCCTTCACCACCGAGCCCGCCGCCGTCACCGGCCGCCGCGGCGCCCTGCGCGCCCGCGCCGAGGCCCAGGCGGAGGCGGCGCGGCTGGCCAAGGAGGTCGAGCGGCTGCGCGGCCAGGTCGGCAAGTGGCGCGAGGAGGCGGGCAAGTGGCGCAAGAGCACGGTCGAGCTGCGCCGCGACGTCAGCGCCCTGCGCAGGCAGCTCGCCGCCGCCAACCGCGCCCAGCAGGGCATGCGGGCGCTGCTGTCCACCACGGTCAAGCGCGCCCTCGGCAAGCGTCCGCGAGCCTGACGCCCGCCCCCGGTGCGGCGCGACGGGTGAGGGGCGTCAGTTGGAGCGCAGGGCCGACTTCAGGCGGCCGAGCAGCGACCGCTCGGCCTCGGCGCCGACCGCGGCCGGGACCGTGACCGGCGCGGGCTTCGCCGCCGGGGTCGCCGGGGCGGGTCGCGCCTGAGCTGTGGGGGCGGCGGCCGGAGCGGGCGCCGGGGGCCAGTAGCGGTCCGGCGCCACGTGCCGTACGCCGTGGGTGGTGGCGATGACCTCGTCCAGGTCCTCGCCCGGCTCCGTCAGCAGGAGCGCGCGCCCGAGGGCGGAGGTGCGTTCGAGCCGGGCCGAGCGCCCGTCGGGCAGGTCCACGACCAGCACGCCCGTGAGGTCCTTCTGCGCGTCCTCCACCATGCGCTCCAGCGTGGCCCGGTGCAGCGGCACGTCGACCGGCCCCCGGTAGCGGAACGGGGCCGGGGCGGGAGTGGGCGCGGCCTCGTCGATCAGCCTGATCCGCTCGTCGTGGGCGAACAGGTCGCGCATCAGCCGCAGCTCGAAGCACGGGTCGCCGAGCACCGAGCGCCGCCCGTCGCGCAGCAGCGACCACGGCCCGACCAGGGTCACCGCCACGTCCTGCAGCTTGCCGTCCAGCGCGGCGGCCACCGCCTGCCGTACGACGGCCTCGGAGGTGTCCGTGACGTCCAGCACGATCTCGACGTACGGCACCAGCCACCGCCGCCCGCGGTCCTTGCGCAGGTCGCGTCGGAGGGGGACGCGGTGCGCCAGGTACGGCTCGACGGCGCGCACCGCGCGCTCCCGGTCGAGGTGCTGCGCGGGCAGCCCGAGATGGACGGCCCGCGCCTCCAGGTCCGGGACGAACACCACGCCGTGCATGGCCAGCCGGTAGGCGAACTCGGTGTCCTCGCCGCGCAGCACGGTGGGGTCGAGCCCGCCCACGGCGTGGAAGACCTCGCGTGGCAGGGCCACCGTGGGCCCCGTGCACACGTGGTACGGGTTGCGGCTCTTGCGCAGCCCGTCGGTCTTGGCGATCGTCGCCTCCGTCGAGCTGGCCACCGCCTTGTCCAGGTCGAACAGCTCTCCCAGGTCCCCGGCGCGGAAGACCTCGCCCGCCGTGAGCGGCGGCGCCTCCACGAACCGCTTCATCCCGATCGTGACCAGGTAGTCGGTCACGTGGTGCCAGCGGGCGAGGGCCTCGATGTGCTCGCGGCAGGGCACCATGTCGGAGTCGAGCCGCTGGAGGATCTCGCCGTCGGCGGCGTTGGCCCCGGTGTTGACCGCGTTGGAGATGCCCCAGCCGGTCCGCACGGGCACCAGGCGGGTGTTGTCCGGGCGGATCTCCGGCAGCCGGATCGGCGGCTCGCTGCCGTCGTCCACGACCAGGACCTCAAGAAGGTGGCCGGGGTACGTCTGCGCGGCGAGCGCGGCGAGCGTCAGATCCAGATGCGGCCCGCCGTGCGCGGGAATCACCACGCTCACGGACCGGGCGGGCGTCCAGGCGCCGAGCTCCGGTGGCTGCAAAGGAGAAAAGTCGTTCTGCGTCATGGCAGGACGCGCGTTCATGTCGGTGACCCCCCTGGCCGAAACTTTATCGGGAGATGCTGAGAATTTCCTGTAATGCGGCACACCCGATGGCAAGTCTCCCGACCCTTGGACGGCGTCCACGGCTCGCCCCGGCACCCCGTACACTCGGGCGCAACACCGCAGGCAGGGAGTCATCATGAGCAGGTCGTGGCGTGGCCTCATCGAGGAGTACCGAGAGCGCCTTCCGGTCACCACGAGGACGCCGGTCGTCACGCTTCTCGAGGGCGGCACGCCCCTGGTGCCCGCGCACCGCGTCTCCGCCCTCACCGGCTGCGACGTCTACCTCAAGGTCGAGGGCGCCAACCCGACGGGCAGCTTCAAGGACCGTGGCATGACCATGGCCATCAGCAAGGCCGTCGAGGAGGGCGCCAAGGCGGTCATCTGCGCCTCCACCGGCAACACCTCGGCCTCGGCCGCCGCCTACGCCGTGCGCGCCGGGCTCACCTGCGCCGTGCTCGTGCCCCGCGGCAAGATCGCCATGGGCAAGCTGGCCCAGGCGCTCGTCCACGGCGCCACGCTGCTCCAGGTCGAGGGGTCGTTCGACGACTGCCTGGAGATGACCCGCAAGCTGTCCTCCAGCTATCCCATCGCGCTGGTCAACTCGGTCAACCCGTTCCGGCTCCAGGGCCAGAAGACGGCCGCGTTCGAGATCGTCGACACGCTCGGCGACGCGCCCGACATCCACTGCATTCCCGTGGGCAACGCGGGCAACATCTCCGCGTACTGGATGGGCTACCAGGAGTACCTGTCCGACGGGGTGTCGTCGAAGGCGCCGCGGATGTTCGGCTTCCAGGCGAGCGGCGCGGCCCCGATCGTGACCGGCGCGCCCGTGGCCCACCCGCACACGATCGCCACCGCCATCCGCATCGGCAACCCGGCCTCGTGGCAGCTCGCCACCGCCGCGCGCGACGAGTCCGGCGGCGCCATCCAGTCGGTCACCGACCGGCAGATCGCCGCCGCGTACAAGCTGCTGGCGCAGGAGGAGGGTGTGTTCGTCGAGCTGGCCTCGGCGGCCGGCGTCGCCGGCCTGCTCCAGGCGCACGCGGAGGGGCTGATCGAGCCCGGGCAGCGGATCGTCTGCACGGTCACCGGCAACGGCCTGAAGGACCCCGACTGGGCCATCTCGGGCGCTCCTGCGCCGGTCACCGTGCCCATCGACGTCCACGCGGCCGCCGCCGCCCTCGGCCTGGCCTGACCCGCCGCGCGGAGAGGAAGACCTGATCGGATGAGCCCTGTTCGGAGGGGCACCGTGCTGATCCGCGTGCCCGCCACGTCGGCCAACCTGGGCCCCGGCTTCGACGCGCTCGGCCTGGCGCTCGGCCTGTACGACGAGGTGGAGGCGGAGCTGACCGCCGAGCCCGGCGTCCAGGTGACGGTCCGCGGCGAGGGCGAGGGGGAGCTGGACCTCGGCGAGGGCCATCTGGTCGTCAAGGCGATACGCCGGGCGTTCGACCGCATGGGCGTCGCGCAGCCGGCCGGCATCCGGGTGAGCTGCCTCAACCGCATCCCGCACGCCCGCGGCCTCGGCTCGTCGTCGGCGGCCATCTGCGCGGGCATCCTCGCCGCCCGCGCGCTCGCTTTCCCGCGCGGGTCCGACGGCGACTTGCCCGACGGCGGCTCGTCCCACGGCGACTTCTCCTACGGCGACTTCTCCTACGGCGGCTTGTCGGAGGGCGGCGGGTTCGGCGACGACGAGGTGTTCGCGCTGGCCACCGAGATGGAGGGCCACCCCGACAACGTCGCTCCTTGCCTGGCCGGGGGCCTGACCGTGGCCTGGATGGAGCAGTCCGGCGCACCGCGTATGGTGAAACTGGTCCCCGACGCACGTGTGCGTCCCGTCGTGTTCGTCCCGGCGACACGACTGGCCACGGAGAGGGCACGGGGGCTGCTGCCGAAGGACGTGCCCCACAAGGACGCCTCCTTCAACGCCGGCCGGGCCGCGCTGCTGATCGCCGCGCTGACCCAGCGGCCTGATCGGGGGTTGCTCATGGCGGCGACCGAAGACCGGCTCCACCAGCACTACCGCGCGCCTGCGATGCCGCGGAGCGCGGATCTGGTACAACGTCTGCGTGCAGTGGGCGTGCCCGCGATCGTGTCGGGCGCGGGTCCCACGGTCCTCGCGTTTTCGACACCGGATTCGCAGGATTTGATCGCGCCCGAAGTGGGTACTGACTGGCACATCCAGCAAATGGACGTCGACCAGGTCGGGGCGAACGTTCAGTTTCCCGAGACACGCTGATGCCTCTTTAGACCTCCAGGGAATAGCCGTGTGCGCTGGTGATGTTAGGCTGATAGCCGCACCAGATGCCCCCTTGTTGGGTGCGTGCTTGTCAGCCACACATCGCTGCATCATGCTTCACGTCGCGAGGCGTGAGCAGCGCGGCTGTCTCCCCGGAACCCGTCGCCTCCGGTTGGCCCACACCCGGTTGGCCCGACGTGAGGCGGCGTCGACGGGGGTCTGCGCGTTCGAATCACCTCGACATCTGGCTGGCGACAGCAATCTGGGGGGTGTCTTCCACGCGCCACCGGCCTGTGGCGGCCTGGACGAGCCTCTCCCGATGAGTGGCGACCGTCCCCAGCGGCGGCCGAAGATCGCAAAGTGCACCCCGACCCGGTCTGTTGCGCCGGATCGCAAGCACCTCCGGGACGCCCGGCAGAACGAAACCGGCGCCCGACCCCTGGGAAGGACCTTTTAGTTGAGCGACACCACCGAACTCCTCTCCGACGCATCGGGCTCGCCTGCGCAGCCCGCGTCCGGCGACACCCCCTCCCGTGCGGCGAAGCCTCGCGCGCGTCGCTCCGGCACCGGCCTGTCCGCGAAGGTGCTGCCCGAGCTGCAGAAGATGGCCGCCGAGCTGGGCATCAGCGGCACCGGGCGCATGCGGAAGAGCCAGCTCATCGCGGCCATCCAGGAGAAGCAGGGCGGCTCCGCGGACGGCGCGAGCGCGCCGGCTCCCGTGGCCGAGGCACCCGCCGTGGCTGACGCGGCTCCCGTGGCGGAGCGCCCCACCCGGGCCCGCAGGGAACGTTCCCGCGCCAAGCCCGCCGACGAGCCCGCGCCTCAGGCCGAGCCCGTCGCCGAGCCCGTGGCCGCCGCTGCCGCCCCGGCTCCCGTGGCCGAGCCGGTAGTCGAGCAGCCTGCCCAGCCCGCTGACGTGACGCAGGGCGACCAGCGTGGCGAGCGCGGCGAGAGCCGCCGCGAGCGGCGCAGCCGCGGCGAGCGCCGCGAGCGTGGCGAGCGCGCCGGCAACGACCGGGGCAACGACCGCCTGACCGGCGACCGCGGTGAGGGCGGCCGTGACGGCGGTCGCGACAGCATCCGTGACGGCGGTCGTGACGGCGGCCGTGACAGCATCCGCGACGGCGGCCGTGACGGTGGACGCGACGGCGGCCGTGACAGCGGTCGCGACGGCGGCCGTGACGGTGGCCGGGACGGCCGTGACCAGCGCGTCGCCGACGCCGGCCGTGACCAGCGCGGCGACCGCAACGACCAGCGCGGTGGCGGCGACGACGACGACCGCGGCGGACGCGGTCGCCGGGGCCGGTTCAGGGAGCGCAACCGCGGCCGCGGCCGTGACCGCTTCGAGGGCAGCGAGCCCGTGATCGGCGAGGACGACGTCCTCATCCCGATCGCCGGCATCCTCGACATCCTCGACAACTACGCGTTCGTGCGCACCAGCGGCTACCTGCCGGGCAGCAACGACGTGTACGTCTCGATCGCGCAGATCCGCCGCAACGGCCTGCGCAAGGGCGACGTCATCACCGGCGCCGTCCGGCAGCCGCGCGACGGCGAGCGCCGCGAGAAGTTCAACGCCCTGGTCCGCCTCGACACCGTCAACGGCATGGACCCGGACCAGGCCCGCAACCGGCCCGACTTCAACAAGCTGACGCCGCTCTACCCGCAGGAGCGCCTGCGCCTGGAGACCGAGCCGAACATCCTCACCACGAGGATCATCGACCTGGTCGCGCCCATCGGCAAGGGCCAGCGTGGCCTCATCGTCTCGCCGCCCAAGGCCGGCAAGACGATGGTGCTGCAGTCGATCGCCAACGCGATCACCCGCAACAACCCCGAGTGCCACCTCATGGTCGTGCTCGTGGACGAGCGGCCCGAAGAGGTCACCGACATGCAGCGGTCGGTCAAGGGCGAGGTCATCCACTCGACCTTCGACCGTCCCGCCGAGGACCACACCACGGTCGCCGAGCTCGCCATCGAGCGGGCCAAGCGCCTGGTGGAGCTGGGCCACGACGTGGTCGTCCTGCTCGACTCGATCACCCGCCTCGGCCGCGCCTACAACCTGGCGGCCCCGGCGTCCGGGCGCATCCTGTCGGGTGGTGTCGACTCCACGGCGCTCTACCCGCCGAAGCGCTTCTTCGGCGCCGCCCGCAACATCGAGAACGGCGGCTCGCTGACGATCCTCGCCACGGCCCTGGTCGAGACCGGGTCCAAGATGGACGAGGTCATCTTCGAGGAGTTCAAGGGCACGGGCAACGCCGAGCTCAAGCTCAACCGTTCCCTGGCGGACAAGCGCATCTTCCCTGCGGTGGACGTCGACGCGTCCGGCACCCGTAAGGAAGAGATCCTCATGGGCAAGGACGAGCTCCAGATCGTGTGGAAGCTCCGCCGCGTCCTGCACGCCCTGGACATGCAGCAGGCTCTGGAGCTTCTCCTGGAGAAGATGAAGGAGACCAAGTCCAACGCCGAGTTCCTCCTGCAGGTCCAGAAGACCACGGTGAGCAACGACCGCGACTGACGCGCGCACGAGTAAGGGGCGGCCGGGTCTCCCGGCCGCCCCTTTCGCGTCCCGTGGCTCCCGCGAGGGGGGATAACCCCACCCCCGGACGGGAAGCTCCCCGGATTCACTCCCGCGCTCCCGCAGGGCACGCTGTCCCCATGGGAGCCGACATGACCGCCGTGGCGACACGGACGCGGGTGCCGTTCGAGCCTCGGGGCCCGTGGGCCGTGCTGACCGACCCCGCGACGTGGCGGGCCGTGCCGTACTGCCTGCTGAGCCCCGTGGCCGGGCTGGGCTGGTTCGTGGTGCTGACGCTGGCGGTGCCGCTGTCGCTCGGCCTGGTGCTCCTGTGGATCGGCATTCCGCTGCTGGTGGCCACCATCTGGCTCTGGCGCGGCGCGGCCAACCTGGAGCGGCGCCTGTTACGCGTCGCGTTGGGCGTGCGCATCGTGCCGCCGCACCGGCCCCGGCCCGGCAAGGGCATCGCCAGGCATCTGAGCTGGCTGCTCGGCGACCCGGCGACCTGGAGGGACCTCGGTTACCTGCTGCTGCTGTTCCCGCTCAGCCTGTTCGAGTGCGTGATCTCCGTCGCGCTGTGGACGGCGACGCTGTCCATGCTGGCGGCCCCGATCCTGTTCACGGGGTACGCGACCCTGACCTACGCCTTCGGGTTCGTGGTCGACTCCTGGCCGGAGGCGGTGCTCGCCTCCGTCGCCGGGCTGGGCATGCTCGTCGTCACCGCGTACGCCGTGCGCGGCATGGCGTGGCTGCACGGCACGCTGGCCGTCGTCCTGCTCGGCGGGAGCGAGGAGGAGCGGCTGCGGGCCAGCAGGGCGAGGGGCGTCGACGCGGCCGAGACCGAGCGGCGCCGCATCGAGCGCGACCTGCACGACGGCGCCCAGCAGCGGCTGTTGTCCGTCGCGGTCGACCTGGGCCGCGCCCGGACGAAGCTCGACACCGACCCGGAGGAGGCGCGGGCGCTCATCGAGCAGGCGCACGCGGGCACCAAGGCCGCCATCCAGGAGCTGCGCGACCTCGCCCGCGGCATCCATCCGGCGATCCTCAGCGACCGGGGGCTCGACGCGGCCCTGTCGGCGCTGGCCGCCCGCGCCCCGATCCGCGTGGACGTGTCGGTCGAGGTGGAGGAGCGGCCGCCGGCGGCCGTGGAGAGCATCGCGTACTTCATCGTGGCCGAGGCGCTGGCGAACCTGGCCAAGCACGCCGCGGCCACCGAGGCGAGCGTGCGGGTGGCCCGGGAGGGCGGGGGAGTGACGGTGGACGTGTGGGACGACGGGATCGGCGGAGCGGTCGTCCACCCCGGCGGCGGGCTGGCCGGCCTGGCCGACCGGGCGGCCACCATCGACGGCGTCCTGGTGCTGCACAGCCCCGTCGGCGGTCCGACGATCGTGCGCGCGGAGCTGCCCTGCGCGTGGTAGTCATGAGGTCATGCGCGTGGTGATCGCCGAGGACTCCGTGCTCCTGCGCGAAGGGCTGGCGCGCCTGCTGGCCGACGGCGGCGTGGAGACGGTGGAGAGCGTGTCCGAGGGCGACGCCCTGGTGGAGGCGGTCGAGCGGCACGACCCCGACCTCGCCATCGTCGACGTCCGGATGCCGCCCACGCACACCGACGAGGGGCTGCGGGCCGCACTGCGCGTGCGCGAGGCGCGGCCCGACTTCCCGATCCTCGTGCTGTCGCAGTACGTCGAGGAGCGCTACGCCGGGGAGCTGATCGGCCGGGCCGTCGGCTACCTGCTGAAGGAGCGGGTCGCCGACGTGGCCGAGTTCCTGGAGGCGGTGAGACAGGTGGCCGCGGGCGGCACGGTCATCGACCCCGAGGTGGTCATGCAGCTCCTCAGCCGCCAGCGCCGTGGCGCCCCGCTCGACACGCTGTCGCCGCGTGAGCGTGAGGTGCTGGCGCTGATGGCCGAGGGCCGCTCCAACACCGCGATCGCCTCGCGGCTGGTGGTCACGGAGGGCGCGGTGGAGAAGCACATCTCCGGCATCTTCACCAAGCTGGCCCTCGGGCCGGCGCCCGAGGACCATCGGCGGGTGCTCGCCGTGCTCACCTACCTGGGCCGTTAGAACGTCCCAGGAGCGGGCGCGTCAGGGCCTGACGTCGACGAACTCCTGCGGTGACAGGGAGCTGCGGGTCTTGGTCGTGCCCGGCGCCTTGACACGGAAGTAGCCGTCCTTCCGGGCCGTGTACGTCTTGACGTACTTGCCGGAGGAGTTGCTCCGCGCGAAGCCCAGCAGCTTGTACGTCTTGGTGCCCTTGGCCTTGAAGTACACCTCCAGCTTCTTGCCCGGGTAGGCCGCGGAGCCGCGGAAGACCTTGCCCTGGACCTTGACCGGACGTCCCTTGGCCGCCTTGGCCGGGGCGCTGATCGTCACCCTGGTCCTCGTCTTCCCGGAGGAGCCCCGTGCCGGGGCCTTGACGGTGAACGACGCGACGCCCTTGAGCGTCTGGCCGCCCCGGGTGGCGTGGACCTCGAGGGTCCACGAGCCGGGCCCGGTGTCGTCGCTGAAGTACGTGACGCCGCGGTAGTAGCCGTCGGAGCCACGCTCCAGGTCGCCGAGGTCGAAGGTCTCGGCCGTCTCGTCGTGGACCAGCAGGGCCGACACGGACGCCGCCCCGGTGACGCCCGCCCGGACCGAGACCTTGACGTCCTTGCCCTTGACGAGCTGCACGGGGTTCGGCCGCACCTCCGCGTCGGTGATGCCCTGCCGGGCCGCGACGCCGAGGACGAAGACGTTGTCCCGGGTGGCGCCGTCGCGGGTGACCTTGACGTTCATCCGCCAGCTGCCGGCGGGGTCGTCCTTGCCGATGGCGAAGCGGCCGGTCAGCGTGGTCTCCGCCGCGCCGGACGGCCGGAAGTTGAAGCCCACCGGCCGCCCGGCGCCTCCGGGTGGCGTGATGTCGCCGCTGACGGCGCTGACGGTCCCCGGGTCCCTCAGCTGCAGCGTCACGCTGACCTCGACGTCCTTGTCGAGGGGGATGAACGCGTCGGAGGAGGCCGCGCCGGAGAAGTCCGGACCGGCCGTGGCCGCGTTCGCGGCCGAGACGTGCACACCTCCGACGAGAAGCGTTGCCCCCGTAGCGGCCGCGATGAGCAGCCGCATCCCCTTCATCATCTGATCGCAGTCCTTATGGGTGGTAAGTAACGGTTTGTGCGCGGGAGCCTAGTGTGACTCGCGTGACCGCGTCATAAGGATCGCCATACGACCCGGGGGAATGCCACGTGGCCTGGGAGGGTTGAAGCATCTGGCACACTGGTAGCTGACCCGTAGCGGCTCCGGCTCCCGCCGACGCGCTCAGCGCGTGAACAGGCGACCCGGCGGCCGCACCCCGAAAGGACAGCAATGAAGCGCGACATCCACCCCGACTACAACGTCACCCAGGTGACCTGCACCTGTGGCAACACCTTCACGACGCGCAGCACCGCGAAGAACGGCGCCATCCACGCCGACGTGTGCTCCGCCTGCCACCCGTTCTACACGGGCAAGCAGAAGATCCTCGACACCGGCGGCCGGGTGGCCCGCTTCGAGAAGCGCTTCGGCAAGAAGGCCTCGGGCAAGTAGCTTCACCGACGCCGGCCCGGACGCACTCATGGGTGCGCCGGGTCGGCGTTGTTGGTGAACGGCCGGAAAACCAAGCAGAAGGACCCACGGTGAACCTCGACGAGTTGCTCAAGGAGTATTCCGAGCTGGAGCTGCGGCTCGCCGATCCCGCCGTGCACGCCGACCAGCACCAGGCCCGCACCCTCGGCAGGCGTTACTCCCAGCTCACGCCCATCGTCACCACCTACCGCGAGCTGGAGTCGGTCCGCGACGACCTGAGCGCCGCCAAGGAGCTGGCCGGTGAGGACGAGGCGTTCGCGGCCGAGGCGACCGAGCTGGAGGAGCGCATCCCCCAGCTGGAGGAGCGCCTCAAGCACCTGCTGATCCCGCGCGATCCCAACGATGACAAGGACATCATCATGGAGATCAAGGCGGGCGAGGGCGGCGAGGAGTCCGCGCTGTTCGCCGGCGACCTGCTGCGCATGTACCTCCGCTACGCCGAGCGGCTCGGCTGGAAGACCGAGATCATCGACACCCAGCCCTCCGACCTCGGCGGCTACAAGGACGTCACGGTCGGCATCAAGGCCAAGGGCGACGAGGGCGTGTGGTCCCGGCTCAAGTACGAGGGCGGCGTCCACCGCGTGCAGCGGGTGCCCGTCACCGAGTCGCAGGGCCGCATCCACACCAGCGCCGCGGGCGTGCTCGTCTATCCGGAGGCCGAGGAGGTCGACGTCCACGTCGACCCCAACGACCTGCGCATCGACGTCTACCGCTCCAGCGGCCCCGGCGGCCAGAGCGTCAACACCACCGACTCCGCGGTCCGCATCACCCACCTGCCCACCGGCGTGGTCGTCTCCTGCCAGAACGAGAAGAGCCAGCTCCAGAACAAGGAGTCGGCGCTGCGCATCCTGCGCGCCCGGCTGCTGGCCATCGCCCAGGAGCAGGCCGACGCCGCCGCGCAGGCCGAGCGCAAGTCGCAGGTCCGCACCGTCGACCGCTCCGAGCGCGTCCGCACCTACAACTTTCCCGAGAACCGCATCTCCGACCACCGCGTCGGCTTCAAGGCGTATAACCTCGACCAGGTCCTCGACGGTGAGCTCAACGCCGTCACCCAGGCACTCATCGACGCCGAGATGGCGGAGAAGCTCGCACAACACTCATGACATTTCTGCTGGACGAAATCGCGCTCGCCACCGCCCGGCTGGCCGAGGCAGGTGTGCCCTCGCCGCGCACCGACGCGGAGGAGATCGCGGCATTCGTTCACGGCGTGCGCAGGAGTGAGCTGCACACGGTCGGGGACGCCGACTTCGATGCCCTGTTCTGGGAGGGCGTCGCCCGCCGCGAGGCCCGTGAGCCGCTGCAGCACATCACCGGGCACGCCTACTTCCGCTACCTGGAGCTCAGGGTGGGGCCCGGGGTGTTCGTGCCGCGGCCCGAGACCGAGGTCATGGCCGGCTGGGCCATCGAGACCCTGCACGCGATGGACGTCGCCGCGCCGCTGGTCGTCGACCTCGGCACCGGCTCCGGCGCCATCGCGCTGTCCATCGCCCAGGAGGTGGCGCTGGCCGAGGTCCACGCGGTCGAGGTCGACCCCGACGCGTACGGCTGGGCCAAGCGCAACATCACCGAGCACGGCCAGGGCCGGGTCCACCTGCACCCGGAGGACCTCGCCGAGGCGCTGCCCGAGCTCAACGGCAAAGTCGACCTGGTCATCTCCAACCCGCCCTACATCCCGCCCGGCGCCATCCCGCGCGACCCCGAGGTGCGCGACTACGACCCCTCGCGGGCGCTCTACGGCACCGGCGACGACGGCCTCGGCGAGGTACGCGCGGTCGAGCGCACGGCCCGGCGGCTGCTGCGCCCCGGCGGCTGGGTGGCCGTCGAGCACGCCGACGAGCAGGGCAACGCCGTCTACCTTACGTTCCCCGAGGCCAGCGGATGGCGTGACGTGCGCCTGCACCAGGACCTGACCCGAAGGGACCGCTTCGTCACCGCGAGGCTCGGCCAGGACGAGCCCGACTAGCCCGACTGACTAGGATGCACGCGTGGGCAGAACCTTTGACTGCACGGACCTCGAACAACGCGCCGAGGGCCTGACCGAGGCCGCCGCCGCCGTCCGCCGCGGCGAGCTGGTGGTGCTTCCGACCGACACCGTCTACGGCATCGGCGCCGACGCGTTCACCCCCGCGGCCGTCACCGCGCTGCTGGAGGCCAAGGGCAGGGGCCGCGACATGCCGCCGCCGGTCCTCGTCGGCACCGTCCGCGCCGCCGGCGCGCTCGTCGAGGACCTCGGCCCGTACGGCCAGGACCTCATCGACGCCTTCTGGCCCGGGCCGCTCACGCTCGTCTGCAAGGCCAACCGGGCCCTGTCGTGGGACCTCGGCGACACCAAGGGCACGGTCGCGATCCGCATGCCGCTCCACCCGGTGGCGCTCGACCTGCTCAAGGAGACCGGCCCGATGGCCGTGTCCAGCGCCAACCGGTCCGGCGCGCCCGCCGCCGTCACCGCCGGCGAGGCCGAGGAGCAGCTCGGCGAGTCCGTCGCCGTCTACCTCGACGGCGGCAAGACCACCGACAACACGCCGTCCACCATCCTCGACCTCACCACCGCGGTGCCGCGGCTGCTGAGGCGCGGGGCGATCCCGGTGGAGAAGCTGCGCGGCATCATCGGGTACGTCGCCACCGACGACTGACGTATACCGTCTGCTTATCCCGGCTGCGGTCGCGGTCCGGACATGCCTACGGTGACTTCCGGAGCGGCCACGACGTCCGGGAGCAGCCCATGGGCAAGTTCGACGGCATGGATCCCGAAGCGGTCCGTGACCTGCTGGCGGAGATCAAGCGCGCGGCCGCCCAGATGCGCGCCACGGAGGGCCGGGTCACCCAGATCATGACCCGGGCCGGCCTGCCCACGCGCGCCACCCACCGTCCGGCCCAGATCGCGGACGCCGCGGACACCATGGCCAAGGACGTTCGCGTACGGCTCGGGCTGCTGGAGAAGCGCGCCGACGAGCCCCGCGACCACAGCCCCTCGGTGCGCGCCGACACCAAGGACGAGACTCCCAAGAAGTCGGACGAGCCGAAGGCGGACGACGGCCAGCCCAAGAAGGGCGAGGACGCCAAGAAGGACGACGACCCCAAGCCGTCCAAGCCGTCCAAGCCGGACGCCAAGGACGACGTCCCCAAGACCGGCGAGCACCACGAACCAGCCAAGGACGACGCCAGAACGGGCGACGAGCAGCCCAAGAAGGGCGAGGACGAGCCGAAGAAGGGCGAGGACGCCAAGAAGGACGACGACCCGAAGCCTTCCAAGCCGGACGCCAAGGACGACGACGGTCGAAGGGTCGACACCGACACAGGTCGCGACGACGGCGGGACTCGGGACGGGGGCGGGACCCGGGACGACGGCGGGACTCGGGACGACGGCAAGTCGTGCAAGGACGACAGCCGCACGGGCGGTGACACGCGGACCGGCGGTGACACGCGCACAGGCGACGACACCCGTACAGGTGACGACACGGGCACGCGCGACGACACGGGCGTCGGTGACGACCTGGGCACGCGCGACGAGCCGAAGGGCGACGACCTGGGCAGCAGGCGTGACCGCGGCGCCGAGTCGGGCGCGGACGCGTCCGACCTCACGCCTGCGGACCCCATCGGCGTCCCCGACCCCGGAAGCGACGGCGCCGACCGCACAACTCCGATCGACCCCACGACTCCGGCCGACCCCTCGACCCCTGCAACCCCGGCAGACCCGGGCACCCCGGCGGAACCCGTCATCCCCGCCGATCCCGCCTCTCCGGACGACCGCGTGGACACCCCCGCCAAGAACCACCCGGCCGATCTCGACCCCCACAAGCCACACGTGGTGACCGTCGACGGCGTGAAGGTCCTCCAGATACCCATCGATCCACCCACGGCCGCGCAGATCAGCGACATCCTGGACAACCTCGACAAGGTCCAGCCGATCGAGATGCCCACCCCCTCAGGCGACGCCCAGCCCGCCACCCCGACCACCCCCATCGGCACCGCTCCTGCGGACGGCACTCCGATCGGTGGCGCCCACCCGGTCCACCCGATCGGCACGGTTCCGGCAGATGGCACTCCGATCGGCGGCGCTCACCCCGCCCAGCCGATCGACACCACGCCCGGTCACGCGGACGGCACCGGGACGGATCGTACGACCGGCACCACGCCCGGCCAGGTGGACGGAGCCGGCACGGGATGCGCGGACACCACGACGCCGCGAGACGTCGACGGCACCACACCCGACCGTGACCCCACACCCGGCCGTGAGACAACACCCGGCCGCGACACCACCCCCGGCCGTGACGCGACGCCCGGTCAGGGTGCCCCGGTGGTCATCGACCCCACGGCCCCCGCGTCATCCGGTGGCTCGGGGGCCGCGGCCGCCCCGGTGACGCCCGACGCACCACCGGGCGCCGACCAGGCCATCACCGCCCAAGGCACCCCTCACGCCGTATCCGCCCCGGCCGGCCCCCTCGACCTCGACGAGCTGCGCTCCCTCCTCGACCGGATCGGCGGTGCTCAGCCGACCGACACCGTCCCCACCCCCGAAGACGCGCGGAACCCCTGGGACCCGGACGACCCCGAGCACCCTCACGACGGCGGCCCCGGCACCCGATACAGGAGCGCATGATGGCACTCGTCGACCCGCCCGCCCCCCAGCCGATGCGCCCGGGGGAGACCCCGCCCATGACCGGCGGCACCAACCCGCTCGACTCCCAGCCGAGGGCCTGGGAGTTCAATGCCGAGTACCAGCGCCTGGTGACCGCCTGGCAGACCGTCCAGCCCCTCCTGGAGGAGCTCACGAAGGCCCTTGACAAGGCCTACACGCTCGCCAGGAGCCCGCAGACGTGGGACGCCCCCGTGGGGTCCCGGTACGTCGAGGACATCGCCGAGTGGCGCTCCAGGCTCGCCCTGTACCGCCAGGCGGTGCTCACCTCCATCAGCGACGAGGCCGCCGACACGCCGCGCTGGATCCCCAGCTCGGCGGGCGCGCCGCACGCGTTCTCCTGAGCCGGCGAACCCCTGAACGGGCGGACCAGCACGACGGGGCGGTCGGGCCGCGGCCGAACGGCCACCCGCCGGCACGGGACACCAAGGACAGCACGCTCTTAGAAAATCGGACATCCGCCCTTACAGTGGAAAAATGGGTGCTCAGCCCTACTACGGCCCGGACTTCGACCTGCTCCAGGGACAGGATCCGGAGCTGGCCCAGGTACTGCTGGACGAGCTGGAGCGGCTGCGCGGCGGCCTCCAGCTCATCGCCAGCGAGAACTTCGCCTCGCCCGCCGTCCTCGCCGCCCTCGGGTCCACCCTCACGAACAAGTACGCCGAGGGCTACCCCGGCCGGCGCTACTACGGCGGCTGCGAGGTCGTGGACCGGGCCGAGCGGCTCGCGACCGAGCGGGCACGGCGGCTGTTCGGCGCCGACCACGCCAACGTCCAGCCCCACTCCGGCGCCTCTGCCAACCTGGCCGCCTACGCGGCGCTGCTCCAGCCGGGCGACACGATCCTGGCGATGGCGCTGCCGCACGGCGGCCACCTCACGCACGGGTCCAAGGTCAACTTCTCGGGCCGCTGGTTCGACGTGGTGTCGTACGGCGTGCGCCGGGACACGGAGCTGGTCGACTACGACGAGGTCAGGGATCTGGCGCTGCGGCACCAGCCGAAGGTCATCGTGTGCGGGGCGACGTCGTACCCGCGGCTGCTCGACTTCGCCGTGTTCCGCGGCATCGCCGACGAGGTCGGCGCGTGGCTGATGGCCGACGTCGCGCACCCGGCGGGGTTGATGGCGGCCGGGGTGGTCCCGTCGGCGGTGCCGTACGCGGACGTCGTGACGTTCACCACGCACAAGACGCTGCGCGGGCCGCGCGGCGGCGGCATCCTGTGCACGGAGGAGCTGGCGGCGCGCGTGGACCGGGCGGTGTTCCCGTTCGTGCAGGGCGGGCCGCTGATGCACGCCGTGGCGGCCAAGGCGGTGGCGTTCGGGGAGGCGCTGCGGCCGGAGTTCGCCGCGTACGCGAGGCGCGTCGTCGCCAACGCGCGGGCGCTGTGCGACGCGCTGGCCGCGGCGGACATGCGCCCGGTGTCCGGCGGCACCGACACGCATCTCGCGCTCATCGACCTGCGCGGCCTCGGTGTGTCGGGGGCCGAGGCGGAGCGGCGGTGCGCCGCGGCGGGGATCACGCTGAACCGCAACGCCATCCCGTATGATCCGGAGCCCCCGGCCGTGACCTCGGGCCTGCGCGTCGGCACGCCGTGCGTCACGACCCAGGGCATGGGGCCGGAGGAGCTGAAGGAGGTCGGCACGCTGGTGGCCGAGGCGGTGCGCAATCCCGGGGGCGCCGGGGACGTCCGCGAGCGGGTGACGGCGCTCCTGACCATCCATCGGCCATATCTCAGCGAATATTAAGCCGGTCTGTGTCGTTTTCCGGTCACAGTGGCCCGGCGCATCCGCGAAACTAGGATCGTGCGCGAATACCTGTTCATGGCGCTCATAGCGGCTGCGGTGACGTACCTCCTCGTCCCGCTGGTGCGCCGCTTCGCCATCCGCATAGGGGCCGCTCCGGAGATCCGCGAGCGCGACGTGCACACCACGCCGACGCCCCGGCTCGGGGGCCTGGCGATGTACGGCGGCCTGGTGGCGGGGCTGCTGGTGGCCAGCCAGCTCGCCCACACCGGCGAGGCGCTCGGCGAGGCCGAGGGCAATCCGGTGATGGCCTTGATCATCGCTGGCGGCCTCATCACGGTCACCGGCTTCCTGGACGACTGGTGGGGGATGGACCCCTTCATCAAGCTGGCCGGCCAGATCGCCGCCGCCGGCGTCCTCGTCTACTTCGACCTGCGCCTGGTCTACATCCCGCTGCCCAAGGACTGGGGCGGCTCCACCAGCCTCGACTACACGTTGAGCACCATCATCACCATCCTGGTGGTGGTCGTCACGATCAACGCGGTCAACTTCGTCGACGGCCTCGACGGACTGGCCGCGGGCATCGTGTGCATCGCCGCCATGGCCACCTGGACATACTCGATCTTCCTGTCGCAGAGCATCAGCGGCGACAACATCACCACCACGGCCGGCATCGCGGCCATCCTCATCGGCACCTGCCTCGGCTTCCTGCCGCACAACTTCCATCCGGCCAAGATCTTCATGGGCGACACCGGGGCCATGCTGATCGGCCTGGTGCTCGCCTCCTCGATCGTCACCGTGACCCCGGTCGACCCGTCGGTCATCGAGGGCATCAACCGGTTCGGCGTGCTGCTCCCGCTGCTGGTGCCGGCGGCCGTGCTGGTCCTGCCGCTCATCGACCTGATCACCGCCGTCGTGCGCCGCACGTCCCAAGGCCTGTCGCCCTTCGCGCCCGACCGCGGCCACCTGCACCACCGGTTGATGGACGTCGGCCACTCGCACCGCCGTTCGGTCCTCATCATGTACGCCTGGGCCTTCCTGTTCGCGTTCGGCCTGGTCGCGATGTCGAAGGGGGGTGTGCCGGTCCTCATGTTCCCCGTCGTGATCCTGCTCGCGGTCGGCCTCCTGGTGGTGCTGATGGCGGCGCCGCGCTGGCGCGGCAGGGGCGGAGCGCACACCCGCGGCGGGGCGCCCTCCGACGACGACGGCCCGCCTACCGGCCCCATGCCGCCGGTCCCGCCGGTGAACCGCCCCGTGGCCGGCCGGGTGGACGACTCGGTCAACAGTCCGGTGAACAACCAGGTCAACCCGCCCGCCCGGCCGATGGAGGAGCCTCCGCACGGGCGCGCGCAGGCCGTCGGCGAAACGGTCATCCACGCCTTTCCAGGCAGTTCATGATCGCGAACTAGAAACGGCAGGTAAAAGCGGTCTTCCGTGAGCTTGTGATATCTTTCACGAGCAGGGAGCCTCCATTGCCTAGTCTCTGGAGGTAGCAAACGCTCGCTTGACAACTTGCCTTATGGAGCACCGATGCAGGCCAACGACGTGCGCGTCCTCAAGACCGCCGCGATTCCCACCCTCGGGGCGGGAGCGATCGTCGCGGTCGTGGCCCTCGTGGTCGCCGGCGGCAAGGGGATGTTCGGCGCGGTCGTCGGCACTCTGCTGGTCGGGGTTTTCTTCAGCGTCAGCGTGGTAGCCGTGAGCTATGCCGCAAAGGTCTCCCCCCAGATCATGGCCATCGCCGCGATGGTCAGCTATCTCGTCAAGGTGGTCGCCGTCATGGCGATGCTCTCCGCCTTCGGCGACACCGACGCGTGGAATCCCAAGGCGTTCGCCTGGTCCGTGGTGGTCTGCACGATCGTCTGGACGGCCTTCGAGGTCCGCGCCTTCATGAAGACCAAGATGCTGTACGTGGACCCCGAGGCCAAGGTCCCCGGGAAGGGCGACTGATGGAGCCGGTCACCGGGCGGGTCCGATATGACTAGTCCTCTCTGCGCCTGCTATCGTCGGGCGCGCGATGAGCGAAAAGGAACGCCGGCCGGAGTCAGACGGTCGCGACTTCGCCGACGCCATGTGGGCGGTCCCCAGCTATCTTCTCGCCGGGATGGCGGTCTACGGGGGCATCGGGTGGTTGCTGGACCGCTGGCTCGACATGTCCGCGTTCTTCCCCATAGGCATCGTCCTTGGGTTGGTGCTCGCCGGCTACGCGGTCTACCGGCGACACGGTCGCTGACTCTGTGCGGCGACCGACTCGCCGAGGAAACTCCTGTGATCCATTACGACGTTGAAGGGAACGCCGCGTGAGTGCGCTGACGGTCCTGGCATCACCGGGCGATCAGTTCGGAGCGCCGACGCCTGGCTCGCTGTTCGAGTTGCCCCCCATCATTCCCGGGGTCGACTGGTTCACCAAGCCGGTGCTGCTCGCCATCATCAGCTCGATCTTCGTGATCGGCCTCTGCTGGGCTGCCTTCGCCAGCCCCAAGATCGTACCGAGGGGCGTCCAGAACGTCGTCGAGTACGGCTACATGTTCGTCCGCGACCAGGTCGCGCGGCCCTTCCTGGGCAAGGACGCCGACCGCTGGATGGGCCTGCTGGTCAGCGTGTTCTTCCTGGTGCTGGTCTGGAACCTCATGGGCGTCATCCCCGTGCTGCAGTTCCCCGTCGCCTCGCACATCGCCTTCCCGGCCGTCCTCGCGATCACGATCTACGTGCTCAAGGTCTACCTGGGCATGAAGCACCAGGGCGGCGTCGGCTACTTCAAGAACATGATGTTCCCGCCGGGTCTGCCCAAGCCGATCTACCTGCTGCTGGCCCCGATCGAGTTCCTGTCGAACATGATCATCGCACCCTTCACGCACGCGGTGCGACTGTTCGCCAACATGTTCGCCGGTCACATGCTGCTCGCCTTCTTCAGCATGGTGGGCTTCTGGTTCCTGTTCGAGAAGCTGACCCCCCTCGGCGCCCCCGTCGGCGTCGTCGGCGTGGTCATGACCATCATCCTCACCGGCTTCGAGATGTTCATCCAGTTCCTGCAGGCGTTCCTCTTCGCCATGCTGGCCGCGATGTACATCGGCGGCGCGCTGCACGCAGAGCACTGAGAACCACTACCGGAATATCCATGACCGGTGATACTCCGCTTCACCGGCCGTCCAGTAAAGGAAAACAGCAATGAGCGTTCTCGCTGAGGTTGCCGGCAACGTCACCGCCATCGGTTACGGTCTCGCCGCCATCGGCCCCGGCATCGGCGTGGGCATCATCTTCGGTCAGGGCGTGCAGGCCATCGCGCGCCAGCCCGAGGCTTACGGCCTGATCCGCCAGAACATGCTCCTCGGCTTCGTCCTCACCGAGGCCCTCGCCCTGATCGGTCTGGTCGCGCCGTTCATCTTCGCGAACATCTAAAGACCAGAAGAAACCCTGACGAAAGGCTGCATCCATGACCATGGCAGCTACGCTCCTCGCGGAGGAGGGGGCGGCCAACCCCCTCATCCCGCATACCTATGAGCTTGTCGTCGGTATCTTCGCGTTCGCCGTCGTTTTCTTCGTCGTAGGCCGGATGCTCGTCCCGCGTATCCAGAAGACGCTGGCCGAGCGCACCGACGCGATCGAGGGCGGCATCAAGCGGGCGGAGGAGGCCCAGGCCGAGGCGCAGGCACTGCAGCAGCAGTACCGCGACCAGCTGGCCGAGGCCAGGCAGGAGGCGGCCCGGCTGCGCGAGGAGGCTCGCGAGCAGGCCGCCCAGATCAAGACGGAGCTCCGTGAGGAGGCGCAGGCCGAGGCCCGCCGCCTCATCGAGGCCGCGCACGCGCAGATCGAGGCCGACCGCCAGCAGGCGTTCGCCCAGCTCCGCGCCGAGATCGGTCGCCTGTCCACCGACCTGGCCAGCCGCATCGTGGGCGAGTCCCTCGAGGACGAGGCCCGGCAGCGTCGCACCGTCGACCGGTTCCTCGACGAGCTCGAGAGCTCCAGCGCGCAGGCGGTGCGCTAATGAGAGGCCTGAGCAGAAGCTCGCTGGCAGAGGTCGAGGAGCGCTTCAACGCGGTCGCCGGCAGCGCCGACCTCGGCGCGCTCTCCGACGAGCTGTTCGCGATCGCCGATCTGCTCGACCGCGAGCACGGCCTGCGCCGCGCCTTGTCCGACCCCTCCAGGTCGGCGGAGATCAAGGCCGGCTCCGTGCGGGCCCTGCTCGCGGGCAAGGTCGGCGAGGCCGCGCTCGCCACCACCGAGGCCGCTGTGTCGGCCAGATGGTCGCGCGCGAGTGACCTCGCCGACGTCCTCGAGCGGCTCGGCGTCGTCGCCGCCGCCGCGGAGGCCGAGAGCCAGGGCACGCTCGACGAGGTGGAGGACGAGCTCTTCCGCTTCGGCCGCGTGGTCGCCGCCAACCCCGCCCTGCGCCGGGCGCTCGCCGCCGGCGACGCCCCGGAGGAGGGCAAGCGGCAGCTGCTGAGCGACCTGCTCGGCGGCAAGGCGGCGGTGACGAGCCTGCGCCTCATCACGCAGGTGGCAGTCCACCCGCGAGGACGTAGCCTGGAAGCAGGTCTGGAGGAGTTCGGCCAGCTTGTCGCACAGCAGCGCCAGCGCTATGTCGCGGTGGTGCGCAGCGCCGTCGAGCTGACCGACGAGCAGAAGCAGCGCCTGGCGACGTGGCTGCGCACCTCCTACGGCCGCGACGTGCACCTGAACGTCGAGGTGGATCCGCGAGTGCTCGGTGGCTTCTCGGTCCGCATCGGCGACGAGATCATCGACACCACCATTGTGGGACGAATCGAAGAAGTCCGCCGCCGGTTGGCCGGCTAGGCGAAGAGGGAGACAGAGTAGAGATGGCGGAGCTTACGATCCGGCCGGACGAGATCCGGGACGCGCTTGAGCGCTTCGTCCAGGCGTACGAACCGGAAGGCGCCGCGCGCGAGGAGATCGGGACCGTCGTCGACTGTGGCGACGGCATCGCCCATGTCTCCGGCCTTCCCTCGGCGATGGCGAACGAACTGCTGGAGTTCGAGGACGGCACGCGCGGTCTGGCCCTGAACCTCGACACCCGTGAGATCGGTGTCGTCATCCTGGGCGACTTCAGCAAGATCGAGGAGGGCCAGACGGTCCGCCGGACGGGCGAGGTCCTGTCCGTGCCGGTCGGCGACGGCTTCCTCGGCCGCGTGGTCGACCCCCTGGGCAACCCGCTCGACGGCAAGGGCGCCATCGAGGCCGAGGGCGTTCGCGCCCTCGAGCTCCAGGCCCCGTCCGTCGTCCAGCGGCAGCCGGTGAAGGAGCCGCTGCAGACCGGCATCAAGGCGATCGACGCCATGACGCCGATCGGCCGCGGCCAGCGCCAGCTCATCATCGGCGACCGCGGCACGGGCAAGACCGCGATCGCCGTCGACACCATCCTCAACCAGCGCGAGAACTGGGCGACCGGCGACCCGACGAAACAGGTCCGCTGCGTCTACGTCGCGGTCGGCCAGAAGGGCTCGACGATCGCGCAGGTCAAGGCCCGCCTGGAGGAGGCGGGCGCGATGGAGTACACCACCATCGTCGCCTCGCCGGCCTCCGACCCGGCCGGTTACAAGTACCTCGCCCCCTATACCGGCTCGGCCATCGGCCAGCACTGGATGTACCAGGGCAAGCACGTCCTGATCGTCTTCGACGACCTGACCAAGCAGGCCGACGCCTACCGCGCCGTCTCCCTGCTGCTGCGCCGCCCGCCGGGCCGTGAGGCCTTCCCGGGCGACGTGTTCTACCTCCACTCCCGTCTGCTGGAGCGATGCGCCAAGCTCTCCGCCGACATGGGCGGCGGCTCGATGACCGGTCTGCCGATCATCGAGACGAAGGGCAACGACGTCTCGGCGTTCATCCCGACCAACGTCATCTCCATCACCGACGGTCAGTGCTTCCTTGAGACGGACCTGTTCAACGCCGGTGTCCGTCCCGCCATCAACGTCGGCATCTCGGTCTCCCGAGTCGGCGGCTCGGCGCAGATCAAGGCCATGCGGAAGGTCGCCGGCACGCTGAAGCTGTCGCTGTCGCAGTACCGCGACCTGGAGGCGTTCGCCGCGTTCGCCTCCGACCTCGACGCCGCCTCCCGCGCCCAGCTGGACCGCGGTCAGCGGCTGGTCGAGCTGCTCAAGCAGCCGCAGTACTCTCCGTTCCCCGTGGAGAAGCAGGTCGTGTCGGTGTGGTCCGGCACCACCGGTGAGCTCGACGAGGTGCCGGCCGAGGACGTGCGCCGCTTCGAGGCCGAGTTCCTGGACTACCTCCAGAGTTCGCGCAAGGGCGTCTTCGACGCCATCCGCGAGACCAAGGAGCTGTCGGACGACACGGTGACCGCTCTGAAGGACGCCATCACGGAGTTCAAGAAGGGCTTCACCACCTCCTCCGGTGAGCTGCTGGTCAAGGACGAGCCGGTGGCGCCGCTCGGCGCCGACGAGGTCGGCCAGGAGAAGATCCAGAAGGTCGTCCGCCCGGCGGAGAAGAAGTAGGCCATGGGTGCCCAGCTAAGGCTGCTGAGGCGGCGGATCACCTCGGTCAAGTCGACCGCCAAGATCACGCGCGCCCAGGAGCTCATCGCCTCTTCACGGATCGTGAGGGCGCAGCAGCGGATGCAGGCGGCGATCCCGTACGAGCGTGAGATCACTCGCGCCGTCACCGGCGTCGTCAGCAACGCGGCCAGCGTCGACCATCCGCTGACCGTGGCGAAGGACAACCCCGCCAGGGCGGGCGTCCTCATCGTCACCAGCGACAGCGGGTTCTGCGGCGGCTTCAACGCCAACGTGCTGCGCGAGGCCGAGGCCCTGCGCGGTCTGCTGGAGAGCCGCGGGCTGACCGTGACGCCGTTCGTCACCGGGCGCAAGGGTGTCACCTGGCACACCTTCCGCAACCGCGAGATGGGCGGCAGCTGGGTCGGCTTCTCCCGTAAGCCGGCCTACGCCGACGCCAAGGAGATCGCCTCGATGCTGATCGACTCGTTCAAGGACGAGAACGGCATCGACGAGATCCACATCGTGTCGACCGAGTTCGTCTCGATGCTGGCGCAGAACGTCGTGGTCAAGCGGGTTCTGCCGCTGGAGGTCGAGGAGACCGAGGCGACCGAGTCCACCACGATCCCGCCGTACTTCGAGTTCGAGCCGACCGCGGGCGACGTGCTGGAGTCGCTGCTGCCGCGCTACGTGGAGTCCCGTATCTTCACGGCGCTGCTGCAGTCGGCGGCCTCCGAGGAGGCCGCGCGGCGGCGCGCCATGAAGTCCGCGACCGACAACGCCAACGAGCTGATGCGGGTGCTGACCCAGCAGATGAACCAGGCTCGCCAGGCCGAGATCACCCAGGAAATCAGCGAGATCGTCGGTGGCGCCAACGCGCTGGCTGACGCCGCAGCCGGGAAAGAGTGAAATGACTGCAGAGGCTGTTGAGACTGTAGAGAGTGCCGCGGGCGGCACCGGCCGGGTGGCTCGTGTCACCGGCGCCGTCGTCGATGTGGAGTTCCCCGTCGAGGCGATGCCCGAGATGTACAACGCGCTCAAGGTCGAGGTGACCCTCGGCGGCGAGACCAAGACCCTGACCCTCGAGGTCGCCCAGCACCTGGGCGACAACGTCGTCCGGGCCATCTCCATGCAGCCCACCGACGGTCTGGTCCGCGGCCACGCCGTGACCGACACCGGCGCGCCCATCTCGGTGCCCGTCGGCGACGTCGTCAAGGGCCACGTGTGGAACGCGCTGGGCGAGACGCTCGACGTGCCGACCTCCTCGCTCAAGATCACTGAGCGTTGGGGCATCCACCGTCCGTCGCCGGCCTTCGACCAGCTCGAGTCCCGTACCGAGCTGCTCGTCACCGGCATCAAGGTCATCGACCTGCTCACCCCGTACGTGCAGGGTGGCAAGATCGGTCTGTTCGGTGGCGCCGGTGTCGGCAAGACCGTTCTGATCCAGGAGATGATCCGCCGCGTCGCCCGTAACTTCGGTGGCACCTCGTGCTTCGCCGGTGTGGGCGAGCGCACCCGTGAGGGCAACGACCTCTGGCTGGAGATGGAGGAGGCCGACGTCCTCAAGGACACCGCGCTGGTGTTCGGTCAGATGGACGAGCCGCCGGGCACCCGTCTGCGGGTCGCCCTGTCGGCCCTGACGATGGCCGAGTACTTCCGCGACGTCCAGAAGCAGGACGTGCTGCTCTTCATCGACAACATCTTCCGCTTCACGCAGGCCGGTTCCGAGGTCTCCACGCTGCTCGGCCGTATGCCGTCCGCCGTGGGTTACCAGCCGACGCTGGCCGACGAGATGGGTGTCCTCCAGGAGCGCATCACCTCGACGCGCGGTCACTCGATCACCTCCATGCAGGCGATCTACGTGCCCGCCGACGACATCACCGACCCGGCCCCGCACAACGCGTTCGCGCACCTCGACGCGCAGACCGTTCTGTCCCGGCCGATCTCGGAGAAGGGCATCTACCCGGCGGTGGACCCGCTGGACTCCTCCTCCCGGATCCTCGACCCGCAGATCGTGGGCGAGGAGCACTACCGGGTGGCCCAGGAGACCAAGCGGATCCTGCAGAAGTACCGCGAGCTGCAGGACATCATCGCCATCCTCGGTATCGACGAGCTCTCCGAGGAGGACAAGGTCACCGTCCAGCGGGCCCGCCGCATCGAGCGCTTCCTGTCGCACCCGATGTACGCGGCCGAGGCCTTCACCGGCCAGCCGGGCGAGACCGTGCCGCTGGACGAGACGATCGCCTCGTTCAAGGGCCTGTGCGCCGGCGAGTACGACCACCTGCCCGAGCAGGCCTTCTTCATGGTCGGCGGCATCGACCAGGCCATCGCCAAGGCGAAGGAACTCGAGCGCTAGTCGCCCCGGCCATAGGGCGGGCGCGGCCCGTCCGGAGATACGGTGGTGGTGCGGCTGAGGCCGCGCCACCACCTGATCGGAAAGGAACCTGCACAAGTGGCCAAGCTACGCGTAGGGGTTGTCTCACCCGAGCGTGAGATCTGGTCGGGCGAGGCCGACATGGTGATTGCCAAGACCGTGGACGGCGAGATCGGTATTATGCCGCAACACGCACCCGTGCTCGGTGTCCTCGTCGAGGGCGGCGTGCTGCGCGTCAAGCGTGAGGAAGGCGAGCTGGTCGCGGCCGTCCACGGCGGGTTCATCTCCGTGGCCGACGACGAGGTGTCCGTGCTCGCCGAGGTGGCCGAGCTCGGTTCCGAGGTCGACGTCGCCGCCGCGCGTGACGCGCTGGAGCGGGCGCAGGCCTCGATCGAGGCCAACCAGGAGGACGCCGACGCGGCGGTCGAGGCCCAGCGTGCCAGGGCCCGGCTGCGCGCCGCAGGCGAAGAGGTCTGAAGAACTCAAGCTAGGGGGCGGCATTGGTGGCAACGGTATTCATCTGCGTGCTACTGGTCGCCGCCCTGGTGGTCCTGCGCGGCTTCACGCTGGCCCGCTCGCGCGGCAGCGTCCCCTGTCGGCTGCGGGTAGCCGACCACGGCTGGCGCGGCGGGGTAGCCCGCTACGCCGACGGGGAGCTCCACTGGATCCCGCTCATAGGTCTGCGACTGAGGCCGCGCCACGCGATCGCGAGGCGCGGCCTCGTCGTTTCCTCCCGTCGCGAGCTGGACAACGGGCTGTACGCGATCGACTGCGGCGGCTCCACGCGGGACATCTCGCTGGCCATGAGCGCCGACGCCCTGACCGGGTTTCTGGCCTGGCTGGAGTCGGCCCCTCCCAGCGCGTACCTGGACGTCGCCTGATCTTTTCCAGGGTTACGGCACAGCCACCCCACCCGCCACCCACCGCACGGGGTTGACGGCCTCCAGGGAGACGGCCTCTGACCCGCACGGGGCCGGCCGCCGTGACGGCCCGCCGCACCCGTCCGAGCGGTTCACGCCTGACCACCCACAACCGCGACTAGCGGGTGGCGCCCGGCTTCCAGAGGATCTCGTCGCCCGCGTGAGCGACGCGGCAGAGGATGAACAGCAGGTCCGACAGGCGGTTCAGGTAGGCCGCCGTGAGCGGGTTCATGTCGTCGTGCGCCTCCAGCGCGCCCCAGGTGGTGCGCTCGGCGCGGCGTACCGTCACGCGGGCCACGTGCAGCGCGGCCGTCGCCGGGTCGCCGCCGGGCAGGATGAAGCTGCGCAACGCCGTCAGCGGCTCGTTGAACCGGTCGCAGAGCTCCTCCAGCCGGTCCACGTACGTCTGCTCGACCCGTAGCGGCGGGAACTCCGGTTCGGCGACGACCGGCGTGGCGAGGTCGGCACCCAGGTCGAACAGCTCGTTCTGCACGCGTGACAGCACGTCCGCCACCTCGGCCGGGAGCGTGCCGTGGGACAGCGCCACCCCGAGGTGGGCGTTGGCCTCCTCGACGTCGGCGTAGGCGGCCAGCCGCGAGTCGGTCTTGGGGACGCGGCTCATGTCGTTGAGCGCAGTGGTGCCGTCGTCGCCGGTGCGGGTGTAGATGCGGGAGAGGACGACCGGCTTGTCCTTGTCCGAGCGCGTCATGGGGTCAGCGTAATGACAAATGTCATCGAGAAGGGACGCGGGGCGCATGTGGGAGCCATGATTTCTCCGACTACCAGGGCGAATGCCGCAGACGGCACCATTGCCTCATGACGAAGGAGAGGACCTGATGCTCGAGATCAGCGAGCTGCGTAAGCGCTTCGCGGGCGGCCCCGGCTCGCCGGAGGGCAAGCTGGCCCTGGACGGGATCGGTTTCGCCGTGCGGCCGGGTGAGATGTTCGGGTTCGTCGGCGCGAACGGTGCCGGCAAGACGACGACGATGCGGATCGTCATGGGCGTGCTCCAGGCCGACGGCGGCTCGGTGAGCTGGCAGGGCCGCCCGCTGGCGTACGAGGACCGGCGCCGGTTCGGCTACATGCCGGAGGAGCGCGGGCTGTACCAGAAGATGCGCGTGGCCGAGCAGATCGAGTACTTCGGCCGCCTGCACGGCCTGAGCGGCGCGCGGGCCGCCGAGGCCACGGCCGCGCTGATCGAGCGGCTGGGCCTGGGCGAGCGGCGCGACGACGCCGTGGAGGGCCTGTCGCTGGGCAACCAGCAGCGCGTGCAGCTCGCGGTCGCGCTGGTGCACGACCCCGAGGTGCTGATCCTCGACGAGCCGTTCTCCGGGCTTGACCCGCTGGCGGTCGACACGCTGGCCACGGCGCTGCAGGAGCGCTGCCGGGGCGGCGTGCCGGTGATCTTCTCCAGCCACCAGCTCGACCTGGTCGAGCGGCTGTGCGACTCGGTCGGCATCGTGTCGTCCGGCCGGATGGTGGCGAGCGGAACGGTCACCGGCCTGCGGGCCGCCGAGGGCGGCACGCTGCGCGTCGTGGTGCGCGACCCGGCTCCGGGCTGGGCCGACGGCCTGCCCGGCGAGCTGAGCGTCCAGGACGGGCGGCACGTCCTGCTCGTGAACGCAGCCGCCGGCCGCGACCGGGACGGCGACCAGGAGATCCTGCGCCGGGCCATGAAGGCGGGGCAGGTCGAGCACTTCGGGGTCGAGCAGCCGACCCTCACCGAGATCTTCAAGGAGGCCGTGGCATGAACGGGCTGACACTGGTGGCGCGCCGGGAGATCACCACCCGGATCAGGACCAGGGCGTTCCTCGTCAGCCTGCTCGTCACCGCGGTGCTGGTGGGCGCCGCCGCGTTCGCGCCCAAGCTGATGGGCGGCCCCGACTCGTACACGCTGGGCACCGTGAACGCGCAGCGGCTGCCGCTGGAGGCGGCGGCGCCGGAGTCGGAGTTCGCCTGGAAGGCGTTCCCCGACGAGGCGGCCGCCAGGAAGGCGCTGCTCGGCGGCGACGTGGACGCGGTGCTCGTCGGCGACGCCAAGGTGCTCACGGACGGCGAGATCGACCAGGAGCTCGGTGTGCTCCTGCAGAGCACGAACCGCGAGGTGAAGCTCGGAGCCTCCGGGGTGCGGATCGCGCCGCTGCAGATGGAGTCGGTCGGCGCCGACACCCGTTACCAGGCCGCCCGCACGGGCATTGCCGTGGTGCTGGTGCTCGTGCTGTTCATGCTGCTGATCGGCCAGGCGACGATGGTCGGGATGGGCGTGGTGGAGGAGAAGGGGAGCCGGATCGTGGAGATCCTGCTGACCTCGATCCGCCCCTGGCAACTGCTCGGCGGCAAGATCCTCGGCCTGGGCGTGCTCGGGCTGGTCAACCTGGTCACGATCCTCGTGGTGGGCGTCGCCGCGGCCGTCGGCTCCGGGGTGGCGACGGACTTCCCGCCCGGCATGCCGGGCATCGTGGCCGGCGTCGTCGTCTGGTTCGTCCTCGGCTACGCGTTCTTCGCGACGCTGGCCGCCGCGCTGGCCTCGCTGGTCTCCCGCCAGGAGGAGGTCGGCAACGTGATGTCGCCGCTGACGATGCTCATCATGGTGACCTACGGCGTCGCCTTCTACGCGACCGCGGAGCCGACCGGCACCCTGGCCACCGTGATGTCGATGATCCCCCCGTTCTCCTCGATGGTGATGCCGGTGCGGACGGCAGCCGCCGAGGTGCCGCTGTGGCAGGTCGGGCTGGCGCTCGCGCTCATGGCGGCGGCCGTGGTGGCCGTGCTCGCCCTCGGCGCGCGGGTCTACGAGCGGGCCGTCCTGCGCACCGGCGCCCGGGTCCGGCTCGGCGACGTGCTGCGCGCGAAGTAGCGCGGGCGTAGGTGGGGGAGATCGCGCAGGCGCGCCGCCTGTGCTGGTGGATGCTGATCTCGTTCCTCGGGCTGCTGTGGGGCGGGGTGGCGCTGTCGTACGTGGCCGAGGCCGGCAGGCGCGACCTGCCGTGGCCGGTGCTCGTCGTGGGAGTGGTCGCCGTCGCCGCGTTCAGCGGGCTCTACCTGCGCCTGGTGAACGCGGTGATCGAGTCGCGGTACCCGGTGCGGCAGGTCGTGGCGGCCGGCGCCCTGGCCGTGGTCGTGGCGGTGGCCGGCGGGGCGCAGGCGTTCGGGGCGGGGATGGCGCTGGCGGTCTGGCTCTCCATCGCCGCCGTCGGCATCCCGCGCCGGTGGGCGGTCGCGCTGGCCGCGGGCACGATGACCCTGGGCGTCGCGCTGAGCGTCGCCCTGGTGATGGCCGGGTGGGGGTACGTGCTGGGCATGCCGGAGACGGGGGGACAGGACTGGCTCGGCCCCTTGGTCGTCAGCAACACCTTCATGTACGTGGTGCTGTGCGCGGCCTCGGTCGTGTCCAACCGGCTCTGGATGTGGATCTACCGGCTGGCCGTGCGGGCCCATGAGGGCATGGAGGCGCACGCCCGGCTGGCCGTCGCCGAGGAGCGGCTGCGCTTCGCCCGGGACCTGCACGATCTCGTCGGCCACCGGCTCTCGGCCATCGCCGTCAAGACCGCGCTGGCCGTGCGCCTGTCCGATGTCGACGTGGGGGCGGCCCGCGACGAGATGGCCGCGGTGAACGGCCTGACCCGTACGGCCCTGCGCGAGCTGCGCGAGGCGGTGCGCGGTTACCGGCGGCTCGACCTCGGCGCTGAGCTGGCCAGCGTGCGGGGCGTGCTGGAGGCGGCCGGCGTCCGGTGCGAGCTGCGCCTGCCGTACCGAGAGCCGCCGGAGGAGGTGGCGGCGGTGTTCGCCTACGCCGTGCGGGAGGCCGTCACGAACGTGCTCAAGCACAGCGCGGCGACGTTCTGCGCGATCACGCTGAGCTTCACCGCCGAGCGGGCCGAGCTGGAGGTGCGCAACGACGGCGCGCAGACCCGGCAGCCGGACGGCGAGACGGGGCACGGGCTGCACGGGATGCGGGAGCGGATGGTGTCGCTGGGCGGCGAGATCACGGCCCGCTATGGGACAGACGGGCACTTCATTCTCAAAGCGGTCGTGTCACTGCCGATTCCTGGGTAGGGGTAAAGAACTGGAGGGAGTTTCGGCCCTCCCGAACGCCCTGCCACAGGGTAAGCCGGCATCGCGTGCGGTCGCGCGGTGTGAATGAGGAGGTGGCATGCGAGTCCGGGGCAACCCGAAGGCCCAGGTGGTGCAGATCGGCGCCCGGCTCGACGCCGGAACGTCGGCCGGGGTCCGCGCCCGGCTGCACGACGCGGTGGACTCCGGTGAGGGAGACCTGATCCTCGACCTGTCCAAGCTGGAGATGATCGACGCCACCGGCCTGGGAGTTCTCGTGGGCACGCATCGGCGCGCATCCGCCGGGGAGCGCCGCCTCGTCCTCCGGGGAGTGCCGCCGAGGATCATGCGCGTCCTCGCGGTGACCCGGCTGAACCGGGTCCTGCGCGTCGAGGCGGAGGAAGCCGCGGTGGCCTGACAGGCCGGCGGCTCATGGCGGAGCGGGCGACGACGATGCCGTAGCCCGCTCTCTTCGTGTCCGGAAACCGGCGTTCGCGAAAAAGCAACAGCCTAAATACCGATTGGCGGGGGTGTTTTATCCCCGTCTCGCACCACAAAATAAGCACAATCCGTAATCAACGCTTCACGAGTCACCGAGCGATCTGCGGAAGATGTGCGAGGCAACCTCGACGAGTTCGCCGATGTCCGGCGAAGGGCTCGCGAGGATCCATTCGATGAGCAACTCTTGTAGCGCTCCAATGGCACCCAGCGCCACGAGCCGTCGATTGAGGCCGCCGCTCACCGGGAATTCGGCCGACGCCTCCTCGATCAGCCGGGCGAACGCGTCGACCGCGCGTTGCCGCGAGGCCGTCAGAACGTCACCCGACCGGCGCACCTCAAGATGCATGATGCGGGCCCGCCGCCAGTCCGCCGTGGCGAATTCGATATACGCGCGGATCCCGGCCTCCACCTTGCCCTCCAGGCTGTGCGGGGCCTCCTGCAGGACCTTGGCCACGTAGGAGAGGGTCTCCTCCACGCAGCGCTCGTGCAGTGCCTGAAGCAGCTCCTCGCGTCCCCCGAAACATTCGTAGAAGGCGCGGTTGGAGATCCGCGCCTCCGAGCACAGTCTTTCGATGGTCGTCGCCGCGAAACCCGGCTTCGCGTATAGCGTGTACGCGGCCGTCATCAGCCGCTCGCGTCTGTCTGCCAGCCTTTGCTCGGCTGACATTCCCCGGTAAGACCGGTTCACATTCCACCCGTCCAACATGATCGTGGCCCCCAGAGCACACAATTATGGACGGATGATCCGCTTTGGGAAAGGGCGCGGAGTTTGCCTCTTACGTCGGCCGTGCAAGAACGTGACAATCCTGATCAGCCGCTCAAGCCCTTCGGGCTCGCGGGCGAACGAGGTGAGGCTCACGCCGGGCAGCACGAAACGCTGCCCGGGGCGATGACCTCGGGCAGGCGAACTCGCGCCCCTGGAGAAAGCGTCAGAAGAGGGTGGGGTTCTCCGGCTCGATGCCGCGCAGCGCGGCGTAGTCGAGGGTGACACAGTCGATGCCCCGGTCGGCGGCCAGCACGCGCGCCTGCGGCTTGATCTCCTGGGCGGCGAACACGCCGCGCACCGGCGCGAGCAGCGGATCGCGGTTGAGCAGCTCCAGGTAGCGGGTGAGCTGCTCGACGCCGTCGATCTCGCCGCGCCGCTTGATCTCGACCGCCACGGTCGCGCCGCCCGCGTCACGGCACAGGATGTCGACCGGGCCGATCGCCGTCATGTACTCGCGGCGGATGAGCGAGTAGCCGTCGCCGAGCGTCGTGATGTGCTCGGCCAGCAGCTCCTGCAGGTGCGCCTCGACGCCGTCCTTGATCAGGCCCGGGTCGACGCCCAGCTCGTGGCTGGAGTCGTGGAGGATCTCCTCCATGGTCAGCACCAGCTTCTCGCCGGTCTTTCCGTGGGTGACCGTCCAGGTGCCGCCGTCCTCCTTGAGCTTGCACGGCGGGTTCATCCAGTTGAGAGGCTTGAAGGCACGGTCGTCGGCGTGGATGGACACGCTGCCGTCCGCCTTGATGAGAACGAGCCGGGGAGCCATCGGCAGGTGCGCCGTGAGCCGTCCGATGTAATCCACGCTGCATCGCGCGATGACCAACCGCATGACGGTCCACCTTAGCGGCTCTGGAAAACTGGACGCATGGCGTTCGACAGCGTGGGAGCGACGGCACTCCCCATCTGGGTGGCCGGGATGACATGAGCCCGCGCAGAGCCCGCCGCAGGGAGCCCCCGCCCCGCCCTGCCGGCTTCCCCCGGGGCATGGACCGCGTCGAGGAATGGCCTGACGGCGAGTGGAAGGTGCGCATGCTCACCGGCGGGTCGTCCGGCAAGAGCTACCGTTGCCCGGGCTGCGACCAGGAGATCCCCGGCGGCAAGCCGCACGTGGTGAGCTGGCCGAACTGGCCCGGCGGCGACGAGGAGCGGCGACACTGGCACACGGCGTGCTGGCGCAAGCGGCTCGACCGCGGTCCGGGCCGCAGCCGCTACTGACCCCCTCCGCACGCAGACGAACCGCAGGCGCACGAACTCTCGAAGGGACCGAAGTGGAGATCCGCGCGGGCACCGAGCTGCCGGCCAGGCGTGAGCCGATCGAGCTGCACACCGGCGACGGCCTGACCCTCGTCGGGGAGCTGGCCCAGCCCCTCGACCGCCCCCCGGTGGCCACGCTGGTCACCCTGCACCCGCTGCCCACCCACGGCGGCTTCATGGACAGCCACGTCTTCAAGAAGGCGGCCAACCGGCTGCCCGCGCTCGCCGACCTCGCGGTGCTGCGCTTCAACACGCGCGGCACGTCCTCCGAGCGCGGCACGTCGCAGGGGGCCTTCGACGGCGGCGAGGGCGAGCGCTTCGACGTGGCCGCCGCCCTGGAGTACGCCGAGTACCACGACCTGCCCCGCGTGTGGGTGGTCGGCTGGTCGTTCGGCACGGAGCTGGCCCTGAAGTGGGCGCACGACCCGCTGGTGGAGGGGGCGATCCTGCTCTCGCCGCCGCTGCACCGCGCCAAGGACGACGACCTCGACGCGTGGGCGCGCTTCGGCCGGCCGCTGACGGTGCTGGTGCCGGAGTTCGACGACTACCTGCGGCCGGAGGAGGCGCGGGAGCGGTTCGCGCGGGTGCCGAAGGCCGAGGTGATCGGGGTGGACGGGGCCAAGCACCTGTGGGTGGGGGAGCCGTACGTCCGGATCGTGCTGGACGAGATCGTCAAGCGGGTCAGTCCGGCCGCCTACCCGCTGCCGACGCACCTGTGACCGCGGACGTCGAGCGATCGGCCCTGCCGGCGAGGTAGCGCCGCTCGACCTGGTTGTCCGTCAAGGCCGCCGCCTCGCGGTACAGCGTCGCCGCGCCGGCCGCGTCGCCGGTCATCTGGAGGAGGTGGGCGCGCACCGCGCGTTCTCGCTGCCGGGTCAGTGGGTCCTGATCCAGCCGATGGCGCCGGTTGAGGTCGTCGAGCAGTGCCAGCCCGCGGGCCGGCCCGTAGGCCTTGGCGACCGCCACCACCCGGCTGAGCCGCACCGGCGCGGTCGGGTTGAGCCGTTCGAGCCACAGGTACAGCACCGCGATCTGCGGCCAGTCCGTCCGCTCCGGCGACGGAGCCGCGGCGTGCACGGCCGCGATCGCCGCCTGCAACTGGTACGGGCCCACCTCGCGCCCGCTCCAGACGCTGTCGATCAGCTCGGTGCCCTCGCGGATCAGCTCAGGGTCCCACTGCGTCCGGTCCTGCTCGTCCAGCGGCACGAGCTCGTCGTCCGCGCCGGTACGGGCTCCACGCCGCGATTCGGTGAGCAGCATCAGCGCGAGCAGGCCGGTCACCTCGGCGTCGCCGGGCAGGGAGTCGCGGAGCATCCGGGTCAGCCGGATCGATTCGCGGGTCAGGTCGATCCGGGAGAGGTGGTCGCCGGCGGAGGCCGTGTAGCCCTCGTTGAAGATCAGGTAGAGCACCTGCATCACGGCGGCAATCCGGCTGTCCCGGTCTGCGTCGGTCGGCGGGGTGAAACGGGCGCCGGCGCGGGCCAGTTGCTGCTTGGCCCGGCTGATCCGCGTGCCCATGGTGTTCTCGGCCGTCCCGTAGGCGTGCGCGATCTCGCCGGTCGTCAGGCCGCCCACGGCGCGCAGCGTGAGCGCCACCTGGGAGGTGGCGCTCAGCGCGGGGTGGCAGCAGAGCAGCAGCAGGGTGAGGGTGTCGTCGGTCTCCTGCGAGGGGCGCGCCTGGCGGGCCGGCTCCCGCATGGCCAGCTCGGCCATCCCGGCTTCCTGCTCCCGCCTGCGCCGGGCCTGGTCGGAGCGGAGCAGGTCGACCATTCGCCGGTAGCCGATTCGGATCAGCCAGCTGCGCGGGTTCTCCGGCACGCCGTCGACCGGCCACGCCCGGCTCGCGGCGAGCAGCGCCTCCTGCACCGCGTCCTCGGCGATGTCGAACTGGCCGAAGCGTCGCGCCAACGCGCCGAGCACCTGCGGAGCCTCCACGCGCAACAGGTGCTCGACCTCCGCGGTCATGTCCGGCTCCACCTCGAGCGAGCTCTCCGCTTCCGGGCGCCGCGCGGTGCCATCGGTCATGCCGTGAAGTCCTCGCCCATGATCGGCCGGATCTCGATCGGCTCACCCAGCACCTCGACGATCCGCGAGACGATCTCGACTGCCCGCTCGTGGTCGGCCACGTCGATCACGGCGAAGCTGGCCAGGACCTCTTTGAGCTCGGCGAACGGCCCGTCGGTCGCCACCACGCCGCCCGGCGTCCGGCGGACCGTGGTGCTGACCGCAGGGTGGCCGAGGCCTTCGCTGCCGACGAACTCGCCTGTCTCGATCAGTTCGCGCTCGAACTCCTGGTAGGCGGCGAACGCGGCCATCGCCTCCTCGGACGGGGTGTCGGCGGTCGCGGCGTCCCAGGCGGCGGACGGTGTGTAGCTGAGCAGCAGATACTTCACGGGTGGATCCTGTTCTCGATCGTGCTTGGGCAGACGGTACCCGGGGTCAGGCCGAACGGCGCGGGAACAGTGCCTGGACGGTCGTCCAGGTGAAGGCGACGGCTCCCGCGGCCGGCGCCACGCCGGCGAGCAGCATGTTGCCGGGCACGCGGCGGACGGCGGGGGTGCCGACGGTGGCCATGAGTTCCTCCTCGGTGGGTGGTCTGCCGGTACCTCGGGGCCGGACCGGGAATCTCGACATGGCTGTCATGTGATCTAAGCCACATGTCACGGGTGTCGAGGATCGGCGGTCGCCTCCGAGGTATCGGCAAGCACTCACCAAGGAGGACGAGATGTCTGAGACCATTCAGCCGGGCAGCGAACTGCAGTCCCTGGACCGCCTGGTCGGCACCTGGGCGGTCACTGGGGGCGCCGAGGGAACGGTGCGCTACGAGTGGATGCCCGGCCGCTTCTTCCTGCTCCAGCACGTTGAGCTCACCCAGTTCGGCGAGCCGGTCACCGGCCTGGAAGTGATCGGCAACCTGCGCCCCTTCGGCGAGCCGACCGGCGTGGACGTGGTGTCGCGGTTCTACGACTCGGCCGGCAACACCCTCGACTATGTCTACGAGCTGGCCGGCGACACGCTGACCATCTGGGGCGGCGCGAAGGGCAGTCCGGCGTACTACCAGGGCACGTTCAGCGCCGACGACACCACCGTCACCGGCGAGTGGGTCTACCCCGGAGGGGGCGGCTACCCCTCCACCATGACCCGCGTCTGAGACCCCCGACCGGCGGGAATGGAGTTTTTCTTCACTCCGAATATTGTTCTGATGAAATCTGTCAGAAGATCTGGACGAAAGCCACATCCTGATTGACAATCCGAGCAACTGAAGATCGTGGAGGCGCCGGGCGGGTCTGACCCGCGCGGCGTCCCGCCTCGGCGCTTGCGAGGGCGGATGCGCGTTGGTCGTGGGCTCGTCGTGATGATGTTGGCAGGGGCGGTCGCGGCGGCGCCCCTGGATGAACCGGCTTCGGCCGCCGCACTCCGACAACAGGTTCCCTCCCACGACACCCTCCGCGGGCCGGCCCCCGGGGGGACGGGCGCCGACCCGGCCGAGACCTCCGCGCTGGCGCTGGCCCGCCGCGACGGGAAGCGGGTCGAGGTCGAGTCGCTGCGCACGGAGACCCGCCAGGTCTTCGCCAAGCCCGACGGCACGTTCGCCCTGGAGCTGTACGCCCGTCCGGTACGCGTCCGCAAGGGCGACGCCTGGGTGCCCGTGGACACCACGCTGCGCCTGCGCCCCGACGGCGCGGTGGAGCCGGTAGCCGCGGCGGCCGGCCTCACCTTCTCCGGCGGCGGACCCGGCCCGCTGGCCCGCCTGTCGCGCGGGGCCAAGGCCCTGGAGCTCGGCTGGCAGGGCGCGCTCCCCAAGCCCACCCTCAACGGCGACACCGCCACCTACGCCGAGGTCATGCCGGGAGTGGACCTCCAGGTCACCGCGGACGTGGACGGCTTCTCGCACATCCTGGTGGTCAAGTCGCGTGAGGCGGCCGCGAGCCTGACCGACCTGACGTACCCGCTGGCCACCAGCGACCTGTCGCTGAAGGCGGACAAGGCGGGCAACCTGGAGGCCATCGACGGCGGCGGCGGCACGGTGTTCATCGCGCCCACCCCGACGATGTGGGACTCCGAGGGCATCACCAGCCCGCAGGCGCTCAAGGAAGGCCGCTCCCCGGAGGCCAGGCAGGCCACGATGGGTGTGGAGCTGGCCGGCAAACGGCTCCGGCTGAAGCCGGACAGGAAGATGCTGGCCGATCCCAAGACCCGCTTCCCCGTCTACCTGGACCCGTACTTCTCGGCCGCGCGCGGCTCGTGGACGGCGGTCTGGAGCAACTGGCCCAGCTCCAACTACCTGAACTCCAGCGACGTCGCCAGGGTCGGCCACGTCGAGTCGCAGAAGAACCGGTCCTTCTTCCAGATGTCGTCCGGGACGGCGATCCACGGCAAGCAGATCATCAAGGCGACGCTGCGCACGTACGAGACGTGGTCGTACTCCTGCAGCGCCCGCAAGGTGGAGGCCTGGGGAACGGGCGCGATCAGCAAGAGCACCACCTGGAACAACCAGCCGTCGTGGACCAGGCTGCTGTCCACGGTGAACGTGGCCAAGGGCTGGGGCTCCTCCTGCCTGCCCGGCGGCGTGGAGTTCGACGTCACCTCGTGGGCCGCGGACGCCGCCGCCAAGAAGTGGAACTCCATGACCATCGGTCTGCGCGCCACCAGCGAGACCGACGTCTACGCCTGGAAGAAGTTCAAGAACAACCCGACCGTCGTCATCGAGTACAACTCCATCCCGTCCGCCCCCGTGGCCGCCGACGCGTGGTCCGACCCGGGCGGCGCCTGCGCCTCCGGCGACGGGCGGCCGGTCATCCCCACCGCCACGCCGAAGCTGTGGGCCAAGCTGAAGGACGCCGACAACTCGGTCAAGGGCCGGTTCGAGTGGTACAACGCCGCCGGGACGAAGACCGGCGAGTACGTCACCGCGACCGGCTCGTCCGGAGGCGCCTACTACGCGACGATCCCGACGAGCCTGTACGCCGACGGCGCGCTCATCCGCTGGCGGGTCCGCGCCGAGGACGGCAAGGCCACCAGCGCCTGGAGTCCCTGGTGTGAGGCCACCGTGGACGCCACGGCCCCCGGCAAGGAGCCGGTCGTGACCTCACCCGAGTACGCCGAGACCGGCTGGAGCGACGGCGTCGGCCTGGCGGGCACGTTCAGGTTCGAGCCCAACGGCGTGCCGGACGTGGCCGCGTACGTCTACGGGCTCGACACCACACCCAAGACCGAGGTCGCCCCGGGCGCCGACGGCACGGCCACGATCGCGCTCACCCCGCGCCATGACGGGCCCAACGTCCTGTCGGTGCGCAGCAAGGACCGCGCCGGCCAGTCCGGCCCGATCCGCACGTACGTCTTCAACGTCAACTCGGGCCGCGCGCCCAGCGGCCACTGGGCGCTGGACGAGGGCCAGGGCACCGTGGCCGCCGACGCGGCGAACGCCCACCCCGCGACGCTGAACGGCGCCACGTGGACGACCGGCAAGACCGGGTCGGGGCTGCGCCTGGCCGGTGCGTACGCGCAGACCTCCAGCCCCGTCCTCGACACGAGCCGCAACTTCACCGTCACCGCCTGGGCCCGCCTGACGGCCAACACCGCCACCGCCACCGTGCTCACTCAGGAGGGCGCGAGGACCGGCGGCTTCGCGCTCCAGTACTCGAAGCCCGACGACCGCTGGGCGCTGGCCCGCGCCGGAACGGACGCCGACGGCGCCGCGACGGTCCGCGCCCTCTCCGCGGCGGCCCCGAGGCTGAACGAGTGGACCCACCTGACCGGCGTCTACGACTCCGCGGCGGGCCAGATCTCGCTCTACGTCAACGGCAAGCTGGAGTCCACGGTCGCCTACACCAAGCCGTGGAACGCCACCGGGCCGCTCACCATCGGCCGCGGCAAGGTCAACGGCGCCGCGGCGGAGTCCTGGCCGGGCGACGTGGACGAGGTCCGCGTCTACGGCCGGGCGATGTTCGCCGACGAGGTGGCCGACCTGGTCAACAGCGCCGCGACCCTGATCGGGCACTGGGCGCTGGACGAGGAGACCGGCGTGACGGCCGCCGACTCCTCCGGCCGCGGCACGGCGGCGACTCTCGGCGGCGCCGCCTCCTGGACCGCCGGCTGGCTGGACGGCGCGCTGGCGCTCGACGGCGTCAACGGGTACGCCCAGGCCGGCGCTCCGGCTGTGAACACCAAGGCCGGGTTCACGGTCGCGGTCTGGACGCAGCTCGATTACCTGCCGACCCGTGACGCCGCCGCCGTCTCCCAGCCGGGCAACCGGGCCGCGGGCTTCCAACTCGGCTTCGACAAGGAGCAGAGCAGGTGGACGCTCGGCATGGCGGCCTCCGACACCGACACCGCCGCGCTGGTGCGGGCCCGCTCGGACGCCGTCGCCGTGCCCCTGGAATGGACGCACGTGGCCGGCGTCTACGACGCCCTGCGGAGTGAGCTGCGCGTCTACGTCAACGGGCAGCTCACCACCACCAGCGTCACCAGCCACGCGAGCGCGTGGAACGCCGTCGGCGCCCTCCAGCTCGGCCGGACCAGGAGCGCGGGCGCCTTCACCGGCTACTGGCCGGGGACGGTCGACGACGTACGCCTCTACGACGGACCCCTCAGCGTCGAGCAGATCGCCCAGCTCGCCGCCCAATGAATCCGCCGGGGGCCTCGACCGAGGCCCCCGGCCCTCTTCCGCGACCCCCTCAGATCTCGCCGAATCCGCCCAATAACCCCCCTTACCGATTGGGTGATCATGGATACACCGTCCGAGTTAGATCTGTCCGAGTCCTACTGGAATCGTTTACAGGGCGCGATGCGCGAGTCGGCGTGGCCACGCCGACTGGCGGCCGTCCTGTCCGTCATCGTCCTCGCACCCCTGGCGCCCGCCCAGCCCGCGAGCGCCGCGCCCCGCACGGCGCCGGCGGTGCAGAAGGAGAAGCCCGTCACCGGCAAGCCCGTGCCGGTGCTGCCCGAGCTGGCCGACCCGACCGAGAAACAGGCGTGGAAGGCGCCGCCAGGCGTGACCTGGCCCAAGCCGCAGGCCGTCGAGCTGGGTGGCGCCGCCCAGCTCAAGGCCGCCGACTCGTCCTTCCCCGTACGGCTGGCCGAGCCCGCGAGCGGTGACGCGAAGACGGCCAGGGCGGCCGAGGCCGGGCCGGTACGGGTGGAGCTGCTCGACACCGCGCAGACCCAGCGCGCCGGGCTGCTCGGCGTCGCCCTCCGGGTCTCGCCCGGTCAGGGCGTCGCGGCCAAGGCCGGCAAGACCCGGCTCCAGTTCGACTACTCGGGCTTCCGCTACGCGTTCGGCGGCGACTACGGCTCCCGGCTGCGCATGGTCAAGCTGCCCGACTGCGCGCTGACGGCCACCACCGGGGCGAACTGCCCCCTGCCGGAGCCGGTGCCCGCCAAGAACGACACGAAGGCCGGCACGATCACCGCCGAGCTCGACACCCCCGCCCTGTACGCGGTGACGGCGTCGTCGTCGGGACCGGCGGGCGACCACACCGCCACCTCCCTCGCCCCGTCGGCGAGCTGGAGCGTCGGAGCCCAGTCGGGCGACTTCAACTGGGACTACGACCTGCGAAGTCCACCGGCGCTGGGCGGCGACGAGCCGGAGCTGTCCATCGACTACTCCTCGCAGAGCGTGGACGGCCGCACCGCCTCCACCAACAACCAGCCGTCCTGGGTCGGTGAGGGTTTCGAGCTGAACCCCAGCGGCTACGTCGAGCGCCGCTACAAGTCCTGCATGGTCGACGGCAAGAAGACCGGCGACCTGTGCTGGAGCGGGGAGAACGTCACCCTGTCGCTCGGCAACTCGGCCATCGAGCTGGTCAAGGACGCCACGACCAAGCAGTGGCGGCCCAAGCACGACGACGGCACCCGCATCGAGTACCTCACCGGCGCCACCAACGGCGACAACAACGGCGAGTACTGGCGCGTCACCGGCGCCGACGGCACGCAGTACACCTTCGGCCTGAACCGCCTGCCCGGCTGGGTCAGCGGCAAGCCGGAGACGAAGTCGGTGCAGACGGTGCCGGTGTTCGGCAACAACAGCGGCGAGCCCTGCTACAACAGCACCCCCGCCAACGCCTGGTGCCAGCAGGCGTACCGGTGGAACCTCGACTACGCGGTGGACACCCACGGCAACGCCACCACGTACTGGTACGCCCAGGAGAAGAACTACTACGGCCGTAACATGAAGCCCGAACAGGGCACCGTGTACGACCGCGCCGGGTACCTCACCCGCATCGACTACGGCTACCTGCAGAACGAGCTGTTCACCAAGGCTCCCGCCGCCCGCGTCGTCTTCGACGTGGCCGAGCGCTGCCTGCCCAACGGCACGATCACCTGCGCCGCCGACCAGCTCAAGAAGGAGACCGCCAGCTCCTGGCCGGACGTGCCGTTCGACCAGATCTGCGCCTCCGGCGTGAAGTGCACCGACCGTCTGGCGCCGACGTTCTTCACACGCAAGCGCCTGACCAAGGTCACCACGCAGATCGTCAACGCCTCGGGCCAGTACACCCCTGTGGACTCCTGGACGCTGACGCACCAGTTCCCCGCCTCGGGCGACGGCATGAGCCCGTCGCTGTGGCTGGCGTCGATCCAGCAGAGCGGCCACGTGGGCGGCACGATCACGCTGCCCAAGGTCACGTTCACCGGCGTGCAACTGCCCAACCGGGTGGACTCCAACGAGGGCCGCGCCCCGCTGGTCAAGTGGCGCGTGCAGGCCGTGAACAACGAGTCCGGCGGCGAGCTGCGCGTCAACTACTCCGCCGCCGACTGCAAGCCCGGCGACGTGCCCACCGCTGACAAGAACACCAGGCGCTGCTTCCCGCAGCGGTGGGCACCGCCGAACGAGGGCGAGGTCACCGACTGGTTCCACAAGTACGTGGTCACGCAGACGATGGAGGTGGACCGCGTCGGCGGCGCGCCGAACGTCGTCACCGACTACGAGTACCTCGACGGCGCCGCCTGGCACTACGCCGAGAACGTCCTGGTCAAGCCCGAGCACCGCACGTGGGCCGACTACCGGGGATACGGCCGCGTACGGGTGCGCCAGGGCGACGGGCAGGACGCCAAGCGCACGCTGACGGAGTTCCGCTACTTCCGCGGCATGCACGGCGACAAGCAGGCCGACGGCTCCAAGCGCAGCGCGCAGGTCACGGACACCGAGGGCGGCAAGCGCGACGACCTGGACCAGCTCGCGGGCTTCGAGCGGGAGGAGATCCTCTACGACGGCGACGGCGGGGCCATCCTGACCGCCACGCTGGAGGAGCCCTGGTCCGTCAAGACCGCCGAGTCCACGCAGGACGGCGTCACCAAGGCCGCGTACGTGGTCGAGCCCAAGTCCATGGTCACCCGCACCGCGCTGGAAGGGGGCAAGTGGCGGCGTACCGGCGAGGAGCGCGCGTACGACACCAAGGGCCTGCTCACCCAGGTGGAGGAGAAGGGTGACCTGGCCACGACGGACGACGACCAGTGCACCCGCTACACCTACGCCCGCAACGACACGGCCTGGATGCTCGATTACACGAGCCGGATCCAGAAGGTCGCCGCGGGGTGCGGCACCGCCGTGTCCAAGCTGGCCGCCGGTGAGGTCATCTCCGACCAGAAGGTCCAGTACGACAACAAGGCCTACGGCCAGGCGCCGAGCAAGGGCGACGTGACCACGGTCGAGCACACCGTCTCCGGGGACGGCGCGACGATCGTCGAGAGCACCCACACCTACGACGCCTACGGCCGCGAGACCAGCGAGACCGACGCGGTGGGCACCAAGTCCACCACCACCTACGTCCCGGCGGCGGGCGCGCCCCCGACCGAGATCAAGGAGGTCAACCAGCTCGGCCACGTCGATCGCACGCTGCTCGAACCGGCCTGGGGAGAGCCGTACGCCGAGATCGACGCGAACAACCGCCGCACCGACATGGAGTACGACGCGCTCGGCCGCCTGATCAAGGTCTGGCAGCCCGACCGCAGCAAGGCCGCCGGGCAGACGCCCAGCACCGAGTTCTCCTACACGATGCGCACCGACGGCCCGAGCGTCGTCACCACGAAGACGCTGAACGCGGACGGCACCTACAGCGCCAGCCACGAGCTGTACGACGGCCTGATGCGCAAGCGCCAGACCCAGGAGCCCGCGCCGCGCGACGACCAGACGCAGGACCCGGCGCTGCGTGACGGGCGCACGATCACCGACACCCTCTACAACTCGCTCGGCACGGCCGCCAAGGCCAACACCGGCTACTTCGCCACCGGCGCCCCCTCGACCGACCTGCTGGCCGTTGCCGACACGGACGTGCCCAACCAGGTCGTGACGACGTTCGACGGCACAGGCGACGCCAACGCCCAGATCCTCAAGACGAAGGGCCAGGAGAAGTTCCGGGTCACCAGCACGCAGCAGGGCGACCGGGTCCACGTGACGCCGCCGCCCGGAGGCACCGCCACGACCCGCATCGGCGACGCCGACGACCGGCTCATCGAGCTGCGCCAGTACAAGGGCGCCACCCCGACGGGCGAGTACGAGTCCACCAAGTACACCTACGACCACGCCGGACGGCTGTCCACGGTGACCGACTCGGCGGGCAACGTGTGGCGTCACCACTACGACATGCGCGGCCGCGAGATCAAGACCGAGGACCCCGACAAGGGCGTCACGACGATGACGTACAACGACGCCGACGAGTTGCTCACCACGACCGACTCGCGTGGCAAGACGTTGTACTACGTCTACGACGAGCTGGGCCGCAAGAAGGAGCTGCACGAGGGCTCCGCGACCGGTCCGCTGCTGGCCGAATGGCAGTACGACGCGCTGGCCAAGGGCCACATGAACGCCAGCGTCCGCTACGTGGGCGGGCAGGCGTACAAGGCCGAGATCAACGCCATCGACACCGACTACCGACCGCTGCGCGAGACCGTCACCATCCCCCAGCGGGAGGGCAAGCTGGCGGGCTCGTACGTGCTCAACACCCGCTACACGATCGACGACCAGGTGCAGTCCGTCAGCTTCCCGGCCGCCGGCGGGCTGGAGGAGGAGTCGGTCGTCTACAGCTATGACGCGCTCAGCCAGCCGACGAAGGTCACCGGCCTGTCGACGTACGTGAACGCGACCCGCTACTCCAAGCTGGGCGAGACCCTGCAGTACGAGCTGGGCTCCGGGACGAAGAAGACCTGGCTGACCTACACCCACGACGAGGCGACCCGCAGGTTGTCCAGGATGCGGGTGGACAGGGAGGGCGCCCCGGCGACCGACCTGGACCTCAACTACAGCTACGACGCGGTCGGCAACATCACCAAGATCGCCGACAAGGGCGCCAGCGGCCCCGACACGCAGTGCTTCACCTACGACCATCTGCGCCGGCTGACCTCGGCGTGGACGGCCAACGACGACTGCGCCAGCGGAACCCCGCAGTCGGACAAGATCGGCGGCGTGGCTCCGTACGCGGTCAGCTACGCCTACGACTCCACCGGCAACCGGACCAAGGAGACCAAGCACGCCTTCGGCGGCGCGGGCGAGAGCACGCGTGACTACACCTACCCGGCCGCGGGCGGCAAGCAGCCGCACGCACTGCAGACCGCCGGGCAGGACATCTTCGAGTACGACGCCGCCGGCAACACCACCAGGCGCAAGGTCGGCAACTCCGACCAGAGCCTGGTCTGGGACGCCGAGGGCAACCTGGAGTCGGTGACGGAGGCGGGCAAGACGACGTCCTTCGTCTACAGCGCGGACGGCGACCGGCTGATCCGCAAGACGCCGACCGATGCCACGCTCTACGTCGACGACATGGAGCTGCGCTTCGACTTCGCCAAGGACGTCGTCGAGCAGACCCGCTACTACACCATCGGCGGCGAGCCCATCGCGGTGCGCACGCCGGACAACCAGGTCTACTTCCTGGCCAACGACCACCAGGGCACCTCGCAGGCCGCGGTGAACGCCGCGACCGGTGAGCTCGCCGTACGGAGGACGACGCCGTTCGGCGAGAACCGGGGCTCGCCCCCGGCGTTCTGGCCGGGGCAGCGCGGGTTCGTGGGCGGCACGCAGGACGCCACCACCGGCCTGGTCCACCTCGGCGCCCGCGAGTACGACCCCAAGCTCGGGCGCTTCCTGTCGGTCGACCCGGTCATGGAGGAGCAGAACCCGCAGCAGCTCAACGCCTACGCCTACGCCAACAACAGCCCCGTCACCATGAGCGACCCCGACGGGCAGCTGTTCTGGGTCGTCGCCGTCATCGTCGTGAGGGTCTCGGCGCAGATCATCGCCAGGAGGCTGGCGATGGCCGCCGCCAGGCGGGCCGCCATCGCGGCGGCGCGTGCGGCGGCCAGGCGGGCCGCTCTCGAGGCGCGGCGCCGGGCGCTGGCGGCGGCCAAGAAGGCCGCGGCGGAGGCCAGGAAGCGGGCTCTGGAGAACGAGAAGAAGAGGGCCGCGGCCGCGGCCAGGAAGAAGCTCCAGGAGCAGGCCAAGAAGAGGGCGCAGGAGAGGGCGAGGAAGGCGGAGACGGCACGGGCCAAGCGGCGGGCCGCGGCTCAGGCGAGAAGAGAGGCGAAGAGGAAGGAAGCCGATCAGGCGGCGAAGCGGCGGGCGTCCGCGGCGGCCAGGACGCGCAACCGGCGGGCCGGCAAGCTCCCCAGCGGGATCCAGCGGGCACGGCAGCGTCCGGCGCAGCGGCCGACCAGCCACAGGGCGACGCAGCGGCAGTCCCCGCCCAGGGACAGCCGGCAGCCGATGCAGCCGAGGCCGAGCCAGGTCTACCGCAACGACGGCACGACCCAGCCGACCCAGTCCTACTCCGTCTACCGTGACGGCCGGATGTACCCGGACGGACCGCCGCCTGCGGCCCGCCCCGGTGGCTCCGGCACCGGCTCCGGTGAGCGGCAGATCTTCAGACCGGAGAAGGTCGAGCCGGAGAACACGAGGACGGGCACGATCGCCGAGACCGGCGCCAGAGTGACCGGCTACATGGACAAGAGCGGACTGGCCGACGCGATCGAGATCATCCTCTGGGGACTGGGCGGCGGCGGCTGACGCCCCCCTGAACCAGGACGCCGGCGCGGGACCCTTCGCGGGTCCCGCGCCGGTGGCGTTCATGGGCGTCATGTCCCTAGAATCTTGTTCGGTAATGACTTGAGGAGGAACTGTGGGCGCGTTCGATCTCACTGGCAAGCAGGCTCTGGTCACAGGGGCGTCGAAGGGCATCGGACGGGCCATCGCGCTCGCCTACGCCGAGGCGGGAGCGGACGTGGCCCTCGTGTCCCGCTCGGCCGACTCCCTGACCGAGGTCGCCAAGGAGGTCGAGGCCCGTGGCCGGCGTGCCCTGGTGATCCCCGCCGACCTCACGGACCGCGAGGCCGCCGCGGACGCCGTACGGCAGGCCGTCGAGGGACTCGGGCACGTCGACATCGTCGTCAACAACGCGGGCGGCTCGAACTTCATGGTCGAGTTCAAGGACCTGCGGCTGTCCGGGTGGGACAAGCTCATGCGGCTCAACCTCGACTCGGCCATGGTCGTCTGCCACACGATCGCCCCGCACCTGCTCGAACGCGGCACCGGCTCGGTGATCAACGTCGCGTCGGTGGCCGCGCTCGGCGCACCCTTCCTCGCCGGGTACGCGGCGGCGAAGGCCGGCCTGGTGGCGCTCACCAGGACGCTGGCGGTGGAGTGGGCGCAGTCGGGCGTCCGGGTCAACGCCCTGTGCCCCGGCTGGACGGCCACCGAGCTCAACCGCAACCTGTGGGAGGACGAGGCGGCGAGCCGCGCCACGGTCGGCGGGGTTCCGATGCGCCGCTGGGGCACACCGGAGGAGATGGCGCATCCGGCGGTGTTCCTGGCCGGGGACGCGTCGGCGTACGTGACGGGCCAGGTGCTCTTCGTGGACGGCGGCTCCACGGCCATCGGCACGAGCTGACCTGTCGTTTTCCGGGGAGATCGGGAAAACGGCTGCCTATATCCGGGTATATAGGTATGCGACGTGAAGTGATTGTCCGAGGGAACCGGTCTACCGTGTGATCGTGCAGCTCTACACGAGATCAGCGGGAACCGGCCTGCCGGTCGTACTGCTCCACGCCTTCCCCCTCTCCTCCGCCATGTGGCTGGCGCAACGCGAAGGGCTGGCGGCAACCTGCCGCGTCATCACGCCCGACCTGCGCGGCTTCGGGGGATCGCGGCTGGGCGAGGACGAGCCCTCCGTGGACGCGATGGCCGACGACGTGGCCGCGCTGCTCGACGACGAGGGCATCGACCAGGCGGTGGTCGGCGGCCTGTCGATGGGCGGGTACGTGACGATGGCCTTCTGCCGGCGTCACCCCGACCGCGTCCTCGGCGTCGTCCTGGCCGACACCAAGGCCGGCCCCGACCCGCAGCCGGCCCGCGACAACCGCGAGCGCATCGCCCAGGCGGTGCTGTCCGGCGGCACCGACGTGCTCCTCACCGACGTGCTGCCCGCGCTCATCGGGCCGACCACCAAGGAGCGGCGGGCCATGGTCGTGGGCCGGGTCAAGGGCCTCGTCCAGTCCGCGCCGCCCGGGGCGGTGGCCTGGGCGCAGCGCGCCATGGCGGCCCGCCCCGACTCCGCCGCCACGCTGGCCGCTCTCAAGGTGCCGCTCCTCGTCATCGTGGGGGAGGAGGACGAGCTGGCGCCGCCCGCCGAGGCCGAGGCCATGGTCCGCGCCGTGCCGCACGGACGGCTGGAGGTCATCCCGAAGGCCGGTCACCTGAGCGCGGTCGAGCAGCCCGAGGCGTTCAACGCGGCGGTCACCGAGTTCCTCACGACCGAGCTCGGCGAGGCGGGACGATCGCCCGGATGACCAGGACCCGGCTTGACGGGATGATCGGGACTGAGCTTGGCGGTGGTCAGGACCGGGCTCGACGGGATGATCAGGACTGGGCTTGGCGGGGCAGGACGATCTCCCGGATGATGAGCGCGATGGCGGCGGCGACCGGGATGGCCAGCAGCGCGCCGACGATGCCGAGCAGCGCGCCGCCGAACAGCGCGGCGATCACCGTCACCGCCGGCGTCACGTCCACCGAGCGCTTCATCACCCTGGGGTAGACGAGGTAGTTCTCGATCTGCTGGTACACGATGAAGAAGATCGCGCACGCGATGCCCAGGGGCAGCGACTGGAGCAGCGCCACCGCGGAGACCAGCACCGCGCCGATGGTGGCGCCCACCAGCGGGATCAGGTCCGTCAGCGCCACCACCAGCGCCAGCGCCAGCGCGTACCTGACGCCGAGGATCGACAGGAAGATCCACGTCAGCGCGCCCGCGATGATCGAGATGATCACGTTGCCCGCGACGTAGCCGCCGATGCCGGCCAGGATCTGCTCCGACAGCGCCGCCGTCCGCTCCCGCCGCGAGGCCGGCACGAGCCTGAGCAGGTACGCCTTGATCGTGTGCAGCGAGCCGAGGAAGTACAGCATGAGCACGAGCAGCGTCACCGTGGTGAACACTCCGTCGAGCACCACCAGCCCCGCCCCGACGACGCCGCTGGCCAGCCACGGGCCGACCGTGCCGGTGACGAACTGGGCCAGCTTCGGCAGGATCTGGTAGTCGGCGTCGAGCCGGCGCAGGGTCGGATGGTTGCTCAGCTCGCTCACGTAGCCGGGCACCGCCGCGACGAAGTCGGCCAGCTCCTTGCTCACCGGCGGCACCACGGCCAGCCCGAACAGCACGAAGCCCACGATGACGCCGGCGAACACGATCGAGATCGCGCCCCGCCGGGCCAGGCCGCGCCGCTGCAACGCCTCGACGGCCGGGTTCAGCCCCACGGCCAGGAACATCGCCACCACGACGAGGACGATGACGCTGAGCGAGGCGACCACCATCTGCGCGATGGCGATCGCCGTCAGCACACCGAGCCCGCCGACCAGCCCGAACAGGAACGGCCCACGAGCCAGCGGCTTGCCCGGCAACCCGTACGCCGCCGGGCCCCCACCTGCGCGCACGTCCCTGCTCTCGCCCGAGGAGCCTTCACCTGCCGGGCCTTCGCCCGCCGGGCCATCGGAGGGCGGCCCATCGGAGGGCGGGCCGTCGGATGGCGGGCCTTCGGACGACCGGCCGTCAGAGGCCGGGCCTTCGGGCGGCGGCGTGGGGACGGAAGACGGCGGCCGGTCGGCTGCCGGGTCCTGTGCGGCGTCGGACGCGACGTCTGCGGACAAGGAGGGCTCCTGGAGGTCGGGGGGCGGCGGACCAGGCGCCGGAGCCCGGAACGGGCCGGCAACAGAAAGAGAGCCTAGCGACCAGCCGGTCGCCAGGCTCTCTCAGCCGTCACTCACCCCCCGGTGAGGCGGGCTACTCCTGCCACCACTCCGCGTCGTCCTCGGCCTTGGCCTCCTGCTTGGCGGCCGGGGCGGGCGTGAGCGGCTTGTCGCTGACCGGCGCCGACAGCGCGGGCTTCGGCGGGGCCGCCGTGACCGCGGGCTCGGGCTCCATGCCCGGCAGCGCGGCGCCGCCCAGCAGCTGGCGCAGCTGCGCCAGGTGGCTGGTGATGCTGTCGCGCTGGCGGGTGAGCTCGTCCACCTGGCGCTGCATGGACGTGCGGGTGCGCTCGGCCTCGTTCTTGGCCTCGGTGACGATCGTCTCGGCGCTCGACTTCGCCTCGGACACGATCTGGTCGGCGTTCTTGCGCGAGTTGGCGACCAGCTGCTTGGCGTGCAGGTCGGCCTCGCGGCGGGTCTGCTCGGCCTGCTGGGTGGCCTTGGTGGCCCGGGACTCGGCCGTCGCGGCGCGCTGCTCGGCCTCGGCGACCAGCTTCTGCGTCGCGGCCTGCGCGGTGGCGTGGCGCTCCGCCTCCTGGCGCTCCGCCTCCTCACGCCGGGACGCGAGCTGGATCTCGAACTCCGCCTCGTCCTGCGCCCGCTTGGCCTCGGACTCCTCCAGCACCCGCTGCGCCTGCGCCCGCATCTCGTCGGCCTGCCGCTTGGCCGTGGTCAGCACCTCGTCACGCTCGCGCTTGGTCGAGGCCCTCAGCTGGGCCACCTCGCGCTCGGTCGTGGTGCGCAGCTTGGCGATCTCACGCTCGGCGTCGGCCCGCTTCTCGGCCACCTCGTGGTCGGCGGTGGCCCGCAGCTTGGCGACCTCGCGCTCGGTGGTGCTGGTCAGCTCGTCGGCCTCGCGGCGCGCGGTCGAGCGGATGTCCTCCGCCTCGCGCTCCGCGGTGGTGCGCATCTCGTCGCTCTCGCGGGTGGCCTGCGCGCGCTTCTCGGCCGCCTCCGCCTCGGCGGCAGCCCTCAGGTCGGCAGCCTCGACCTTGGCCGCCGCCTTGATCTCGTTGGCCTCGGACCTCGCAGCCTGGACCAGCTCGGTGGCCTGCTCCTCGGCCAGCCGCAGCAACTGCTCGATGCGGGCGCCCAGACCGGAGTAGGTGGGGCGCTCCTGCTCCTGGAGCTGGCGCTGGGAGTCGGACAGATCGCGCTGCAGGGTGGAGACCTGCTCGCGAGCCTGACGCAACTCGCCGTCGAGCTGCTTCAGGTGATCATGGACCTGGTGACGGTCATAACCACGGAGGACCACGTCGAACTCGCGTGCGGGGGCGTCCTCGAAGAAGTTGTTGAGCTGGGCGTCGATGTCGGACTGCATGGAGGCTCGATCCTGGGTTGTCGAGACGGCTACACGGGCCGGACGGGGGGTTCGGGGGCAGCCGAGCCGGGAGCCTGTGCCTCACGGCAGGCCCCTTGTCCGGTGGAAAGCCAGAGTACTCCGCCGGTGCCGAGTCTGAAGCCCCGTCCAACTTTCTGCACGACTAGTTACATATGAACGTTTTTTGCGTTTGTTACGACCTGGTCGCCTGGACCAACTCCGTCAGCATTCCTCCCACGTCCTTCGGATGCAGAAACGCGATCTGCGAGCCCATCGAGCCATGCCGGGGCCGCTCGTCCAGGACACGTACGCCTTTCCCGCCGATTCTATCGATGGCCTCAAGCACATCAGGCACCCCGAAGGCCACATGATGCACACCCTCGCCGCGCTTCGCGAGGAACTTGCCGACGGGGGAGTCGGGCGACAGCGGCTCCAGGAGCTGGATGTAGGAGCCGCCGCCCTCGCCGTCGGCGATGTGCAGCATGGCCTCCTTGACCCCCTGCTCCTCGTTCACCTCCCGCGCGACGACGCTGAGCTCGAACGTCTCGGAGAAGAGCGCGATCTTCTCCTCCAGGTCGTGACAGGCGATCCCGATGTGGTCGATCCGCATGAACATGTGTGGTCAGCCTCCATAGCCGTCGAGCGTGCACCCGTGGGTATGGTGTCAAAGAACCCCTTGCCCGCACAGGAGGCCATCGCCATGTCTGGTTCCGTCATCGTCGCCGGAGCGCGCACCCCGATCGGCAGGCTCCTCGGGGCGCTGTCCGGGCTGCCGGCCGTGGAGCTGGGAGGCATCGCCATCAAGGCCGCGCTGGAGCGCGCCGGCGTGGCTCCCGCGGACGTCGAGTACGTCATCATGGGCCAGGTCCTCCAGGCCGGCGCCGGGCAGATCCCCTCCCGCCAGGCCGCCGTCCGGGCCGGCATCCCCATGACCGTCCCCTCGGTCACCATCAACAAGGTGTGTCTGTCCGGCCTCGACGCCATCGCGCTGGCCGACCAGCTCATCCGCGCGGGCGAGTTCGACATCGTCGTCGCGGGCGGCATGGAGTCGATGAGCAACGCGCCGCACCTGCTGCCGGGGCTGCGCAGGGGCGTCAAGTACGGCGGCTCCGAGATCGTCGACTCGATGGCCCACGACGGCCTGTTCTGCGCGTTCGACCAGTGCGCGATGGGCGAGTCCACCGAGCGGTACAACGCCCGCCTCGGCATCGGCCGTGAGGAGCAGGACTCCCTGTCGGCCCGCTCGCACCAGCTCGCCGCCGCGGCCGTCAAGAACGCCGTCTTCGAGGACGAGATCGTGCCCGTCGAGGTCCCGCAGCGGCGCGGCGAGCCGCTGGTCGTCAAGGACGACGAGGGCGTGCGCGGCGACACGACGGTGGAGACACTGGCCAGGCTGCGCCCGGCGTTCGCGGCCGACGGCACGATCACGGCGGGGTCGTCCTCGCAGATCTCCGACGGCGCCTGCGCGGTCGTCGTCATGTCGCGCGCCAAGGCCGAGGAGCTCGGCCTGCCGTGGCTGGCGGAGATCGGCCGGCACGGCAACGTCGCCGGTCCCGACGCCTCGCTCCAGTCCCAGCCGGCCAACGCCATCAAGCAGGCCCTGCTCAAGCAGAACCTCACGGTCGCCGACCTCGACCTGGTCGAGATCAACGAGGCGTTCGCCAGCGTGGTGCTCCAGTCGGCCAAGGAGCTGGACCTGCCGCTGGACAAGGTCAACGTCAACGGGGGCGGCATCGCGCTGGGCCACCCCATCGGCGCCTCGGGGGCGCGCATCGTGCTCACCCTCGCCCACGAGCTGCGCCGGCGCGGCGGCGGGCTGGGCGCGGCCGGCCTGTGCGGCGGAGGCGGCCAGGGCGACGCCCTGATCATCCGCGTCCCGTCCCAGGACGAGGGCTAACGGTCGTAGGAGAGGGTCACGAGAACAGCTTGGAGATCAGCGACCGCCGGCGGCCGCTCGCCTGACGGGCGAGGCGGTCGTCGCTGGCGGCGCGCCGCAGCTCCTCCGCGCGGTTCTTCATGACGAGGTACTCGAGTTCGGCGTGCATTCGTCCGGCTCCCGGATCTTGAGGTGCTTGTTGCCTGCACTCTCAAGACTCGTCCTAAGGCCTGTCCGCCCACATCGGGCGGATGCCTTATCCCTGGACACCCATGGACGGACGGGCGGAGCCTGAGGTACCTAGGGGTGCCTAGGTCACGGCTCGTCGCTGAACTTCACCGTCACCTTGGTGAACCCGAGCGACTTCAGCAGCCCCTCCAGCATGGCCTTGGTGTTGGCGTCGGCCCGCCTGCGCAGGTCGCTGGCGGCCGCCGCCTCGGCGATCTTCTTCTCGGCCAGCACGTACACCTCCCTCTGGTCGCCCGGCGAGGACGACAGGAAGTCCTGCATCCGGTCGAGCAGCCCGCGCTGCTGCGCGAAGACGTACGAGCGGCTGTTGTCCAGGTTGGGCTTCTCCAACTGGGAGCGCGGCAGGCGGATCGTGACCTGGGTCCGGTCCGGCGACACCGTCACGGCGTCGGCCGAGAGGCCCGAGAAGTCCACGTACGCGTCGACGCCGCCCGCCCCCACGAACAGCGTCCGGGTGCCCTTGACGGCGTCGGGCAGGAAGTTGGCGTCCTTCTCCAGGTCGACCACGACCTGGAAGCTGCCGGTCGCGGCCTCGAAGCGGCTCAGGTCTTTCATGGACTGGAGCAGGACGGGCTGGCTGCGGTCGATGGTCCGCTCGCCGGTGGGGTCCAGCCAGGTCCACGCCAGCCGGCCGCCGACCACGAGCAGGACCGCGAGGACCAGCAGGCCGGCCACGTATCGCCACCTGCGGCGCCGCCCCGGTGAGACCGTGGCGGGCGCCGTACGGGATGTCGTCATACGGTGTTGACTACCCGGACGTGGATCATCATTGCCAGCCGTTTGGTGACATCTACGGTCTCCAGTCGGTCACGGGCGGGTCGCCCGCGTCCGGATAGACCGGATACACCTGCTGGGGCGAGCCCGCGGTCGCGGCCACCTGGGCCGCCCCCGACCGGCCCCGCGGCGTCTCGGCGGGGCCGCCGCCGAAGTGGGTGCTCGACAGCCTGCACGACTGGAAGTCGCTGAAGAACATGCGCAGCCACTCGCGCCGCTGGTGCTCGCTCAGCCCGGAGAACCACGCCGCCGCGTACTCGTGCTCCGGCAGCGGCCCGCCGGGCAGCGGCTCGCCCCGCAGCCACGCCATCACGATCTCCCGGTAGCCGTCGGCCGGGGTGCCGGCGCACTTGGCCGCCAGCGACTCGACGTACTCGTACGACGCCTCGTCCGCGAAGCCCGCCGACAGGTCGCGCACGTGGATGGGCGCCAGTCCGGGCGCCGGCCTCAGCTCGTCCTCCAGCGGCCGCTGCTCTACCCGGGTGAACGCCGCCGGGGTGCCCGCCAGCCGCGAAGCGATCTTGGTGAAGGCCGCCCCCAGCTCGGTCAGGCCCGCCCGCATGGCCGGATGGAGGCAGACGGTGATCGGCCACTCCTGACAGGAGTAGGCGATGTCCTGCGCGGCGGCCGGCTTGGGCGCGCCCAGCAGCCGCGCCACCCCGGTGCCGGCCGCGAGCACGGCCAGCAGCGCGCACGCCAGCACCAGCGCCTGCCGGGTCACCATCGCGGCCCAGCCGAGCAGCAGCGCCGTCGTGATGCCGAGCAGCCAGATCGTCTGGTCGAGGAACGCCGCGCCGCCGCTCATCTGGAACAGGTCGTACGGCCGGCCGGCGCCCGGAGTGAGCCGGTCGGTCCAGCCACCGCCGGCGGCGAGCCGGCTGAACAGCAGGTAGCAGCCCAGCCCCGCCAGCGGCGGCGTGATCGCCACGGGCGCGAACCAGCCCGCGACCCACCCGATCACCGAGTAGAGCGCCAGCCCGGCCATCCCCACGCCCAGCCCCGGCAGGCCGAGCGGCCCGGCCTGCTCGGTGAGGACCGTCTTGACGGCCAGCACCAGCACGGTCGCGGCGAACGACCCGAGCACCACCACCACGATCGCCAGCGGCGCCTTGAGCGCCCGCCACGCGCCGATCGTCCGGCCGCGCAGCGCCTTCCGCTTGCGCAGCGCCACCCAGGCGGCGAAACCGGCCGCCACGGGCCCGGTCAGCCGCAGCGAGCCGATGACCGCGGCCACGATGTTCTCCCACGCGTCCACGCCAGGGATCAGGACGCTCCATGCCGCGGCCAGACCGAGCGCCATGAGCACGGCGACGGTGACGGCCGCGCTCTGTTTCAGTTCCTCACGTGTGACGCCCGCGTGCTCACGCACGCGATCTCCCCTTGAAGTCCATCAAGCACCCCCCGTGCCCCGTAGGCGAACGCGGAACGTCAGCAGTCCGGCAGGTCCCCACCGCCGATGGACTTGGTGTCCGCGTCACCGTTTGATGCGAGAACCATAACTGAGCGTGATGATTGACGTCCGGATTCTTGGCCAAGCAGTGAATGCGATAGCTCAGAGTAACCAGACGAATGGGGACGAGCGGCGCGCTACCGTAGCGCTGTGTCGCAGCCGAAGCCGCTCAACCTGCCGTTCGATCCCATCGAACGCGCCGCGCAGACCTGGCGTGTTCACTTCGGACCCTCTTCCGCCATGGCCGCCGTCACTTCGATCATGAGAGCGCATCAGATCCTCCTGTCGCAACTTGACTCGCTCCTGAAGCCGTACGACTTGACCTTCGCGAGGTACGAGGCGCTGGTGCTCTTGACCTTCAGCAGGACGGGGGCGCTCCCTCTGTGGAAGATCGGAGAGCGTCTCATGGTGCATCCGACCAGCGTCACGAACACCGTTGACCGGCTCGAGAGGTCCGGACTGGTCAGCCGCATGCGCAACCCCAAGGACGGCCGCGGGGTGCTGGCGGAGATCACCGACGCGGGCCGCGACGTCGTGCGCCGCGCCACGGCCGACCTGATGGCGGCCGACTTCGGCCTGTCCATGTACGGGGAGGGCGAGTTGCACGCCATGTTCGACCAGTTGCGCACGCTCCGGGTGGCCGCGGGCGACTTCGGGGAGTGATCGGCGGTGCGGGCGCGCGGCGTCCGGAGTTCGGCCCATGGCGGACGGCGGGCCTCGCTGGCGCTCCCGCGTCGTGGCATGCGGCAAGATGAGGAGCATGGCGGACTTCTCTAGGCCCGGGTCGCTCTACGGAGCGGTGGACCTGGGCGCGCGCAAGCAGGCTCTGGACGCGCAGGCCCGGCGGGAGACCGCGGGCCCGCAGGCGGCCTCCTCGGCCTCGATCGTCGACGTGACCGAGGAGACCTTCACGACCGACGTCATCGACCGCTCGATGAGCGTCCCCATCGTGCTCGACCTGTGGTCGCCGCGGGCGCCGGGCAGCGCCCAGCTGAGTCCCGTGCTGGAGAAGGTGGTCGGCTCCATGGGCGGCCGGGCCGTCCTGGCCAGGGTCAACGTCGACGCCAGCCCGCAGATCGCGCAGGCGCTGCGCGTGCAGGCGGTGCCGACCGTGCTCGCCGTCTTCCAGGGGCAGGCGGTCACCGGCTTCCAGCAGGTGCTGCCCGAGCAGGAGGTGCGCCGCTGGCTCGACGAGCTGATGGGCGCGGTCGAGCAGTTCTACGAGGCCAACCCCGACGCCAGGCCGGCCCAGGGCGACGGCGAGCAGGCGCCCGAGGCGCCTCCGGCCGACCCCGACCTGCTGGCCGCCGAGCAGGCCATCGAGCAGGGCGACCTCGACGCGGCCGAGACCGCCTACGAGCGGCTGCTGGCCCGCGTGCCCAGCGACGAGGACGCCAAGATGGGCCTGGCGGGCGTCCGGCTGATCAAGCGCACCGCCGGCGCCGACCCGGCCGACGTGCAGCGGCGGCTGGCCGACCCGGCCGACATCGACGCCCACCTGCTCGCCGCCGACATGGAGATGCTGTCCGGCTCGGTCGACGAGGCGTTCGCCCGCGTCGTGGCCGTCGTCAAGCGCACCTCCGGCGACGAGCGCGACAGGGCGCGGCGCCACCTGCTCGGCCTGTTCGAGACGCTCCCGGCCGAGGACCCGTCCCTGGCCAAAGCGCGTAGGGCCCTGGCCAGCGCACTGTTCTAACCTGAGGGTGTGCGGGTCGTCACCATCTCGGCGACGTACGGCACGGCGGGCGGCCACATCGGCCCCGCCGTGGCCGAGTGCCTCGGCGTGCCGTTCGTCGACCGGGCGATCCCCGGCGCCGTGGCCGAGGAGCTCGGCTGCACCCTGGAGGAGGCCCTGGCCCACGACGACCGGGCCGCGCACGGCCTGGCCAGGCTGCTGGCCGGGGCGATGCGGCTGCCCACGGTGACCTTCGGCGGCGTGGACGTGTACATGGCGGGCGCCATGCCGCTGGCTCCCGAGGAGTTCGTCCGGCGCACCGAGCGGGTGCTCCAGGAGATGGCCCGCACCCAGGGCGGCGTCTTCCTGGGCCGGGCCGGCGCGATCGTGCTCGCCGACCATCCCGGCGCCCTGCACGTTCGGCTCGACGCGCCGTTGCGGCGACGGGTGCTCCAGACGGCCACACTGAGGGACCTCGGCGAGCGCGAGGCGCTCAAGCTGATCGAGCGCAACGACCGCGCCCGCACCGCCTACGTGCGCCACTTCTACCGGGCCGACGCGGCCGACCCGAGCCTCTACCACCTCGTGATCGACAGCACGAGCATCCCCGTGCCGGCCTGTGTCGACCTGATCGTCACGGCGGCCGAGGCGCTGGCCTGACGGCGTGCCTCCCACCGGTGACGACGGCCGAGGCATCGGCCTGACCGCGTTCCCCCTACCATAGGAGAACTTCTTGGTCAGGCCCCGAAGGAGCGATTGACGTGGCGACCGTCCCGAGTGTGTCGTACTCCATCACTGTGCGGCTGGAGGTGCCGGCAGGCGGCAAGGCCGTCAGCCAGCTCACCCACGCCGTAGAGTCGGCAGGCGGCGTGGTCACCGCCCTCGACGTCACCAACGCGGGCCACGAGAAGCTCCGCATCGACGTCACCTGCGCGGCGCGTGACACCGACCACGCCCAGGCCATCGTCGACCAGCTGGAGGCCGTCGAGGGCGTCGTCATCCACAAGGTCTCCGACCGGACCTTCCTCATGCACCTCGGCGGCAAGATCGAGATGGTGTCGAAGGTGCCGCTGCGCAACCGTGACGAGCTCTCCATGGCGTACACGCCGGGCGTGGCCCGGGTCTCGCTGGCGATCGCCCGCAACAAGGAGGACGCGCGCCGGCTGACCATCAAGCGCAACACGGTCGCGGTCGTCACGGACGGCTCGGCGGTGCTGGGTCTCGGCAACATCGGCCCGGAGGCGGCGCTGCCGGTCATGGAGGGCAAGGCGGCGCTGTTCAAACGCTTCGCCGGCATCGACGCCTGGCCGCTCTGCCTCGACACGCAGGACGTCGACGAGATCGTCCGGACCGTGCAGCTCATCGCGCCCGGCTTCGGCGGCATCAACCTGGAGGACATCTCGGCGCCGCGCTGCTTCGAGGTGGAGCGGCGGCTGCGCGAGCTGCTCGACATCCCGGTCTTCCACGACGACCAGCACGGCACGGCCATCTGCGTGCTCGCCGCGCTCACCAACGCGCTGCGCGTGGTGGGCAAGTCCATCGAGGACGTGCGGATCACCATGGCGGGGGCCGGCGCGGCCGGCAACGCGGTGCTGCGGCTGCTGCTCGCGGCCGGCGCCCGCAACGTCGTGGTCTGCGACTACCTCGGCGCCGTCCACAAGGGCCGCGACGACCTCGACGACTCGCTGAGGTGGATCGCCGAGCACACCAACGCCGAGGGCTACTCCGGCGACCTGCGCGGCGCGGTCAAGGACGCGGACGTGTTCGTGGGGGTGTCGGCGCCGGGCATCCTGACGGGCGACGACATCGCCACGATGGCGCGCGACGCGGTGGTCTTCGCGCTGGCCAACCCGGAGCCGGAGGTGTCGCCGGACGACGCCCGCGAGCACGCGGCCGTGGTGGCGACGGGCCGCTCCGACTACCCCAACCAGATCAACAACGTGCTGGCCTTCCCGGGCGTCTTCCGGGGGCTGCTGGACGCGCAGGCCACGGAGGTGTCGACGCAGATGCTGCTGGCCGCCGCCGGGGCGCTGGCCGCCGTCGTGACGCCCGAGGAGCTGGGTCCCAACTACATCATCCCGAGCGTGTTCCACCCGGACGTGGCGGGCGCGGTCGCGGCGGCGGTCCGCGAGTCCGCCGGCGGCCGCGCGCGCGGCTTCACCGAGGCGTGACGACTCTCACCACCCAAAATATTCGATCATCTTTTACGGCACAGCCCGGTGGGCTCCAGTCGCCGTACGGGGCTGGGGGCCTCCAGGGAGACGGCCGCTGACCGGATGACGGCGTGCCGCCGTAACGGCGCCCCCTGACCGGGCCTTCCGCGACCCGCTGCCGCAGCGCCGGTGCGCTTTGTCGTCGTTCTCCCTGTCGGGCGGAGTGTGCGTCGCTGACAGGGACGACTGTGCTCCCGGGCGGTTCGGGAACGCTGACGACCGGCCGTCAGCGCGGACGTCGGCGCCCGACCGTCGAGGACGCGGACGTCCCGCGTCCGCACAGTCGCAAAACGTCATAACGGCGGACCAGGGGAGCGAGATGCGCGGGTGACCCTTCATGATGGATGTATGGCGGAAGCGATCTACGTCGGCGGTCTGCTGGTGGCGACGCCGCTTCTCGATGACCCCAACTTCCGGCGTAGCGTCGTGCTGATCCTCGAACACGACAGCGAGGGCGGCACCCTGGGTGTGGTGCTCAACCGGCCGAGCGAGATCTCCGTGACCCAGGTGCTGCCCGTGTGGGACCCCCTGGTGACGGGGCCACCGGTGCTGTTCGAGGGCGGCCCGGTGCAGACCGACAGCGCGCTGGCCCTCGCCGCGGTCCCCAGCGGCGAGGAGCCCCTGGGCTGGCGCCGCCTCCACGCGGGCACGCCGTCCGTCTCGCGGCTCGGCACCGTCGACCTGGACGCGCCGCCCGAGATCCTCCAGGGCGAGATCTCGCAGATGCGGATCTTCGCCGGGTACGCCGGGTGGACGTCCGGCCAGCTGGAGAGCGAGATCGCCGAGGGGGCGTGGTACGTCGTCGACTCGGAGGCGGGCGACACCTTCCACACCGACCCGCGCTCGCTCTGGCGCCACGTGCTGCGGCGGCAGCGCGGCGAGCTGGCGTTCGTGGCCAACTGCCCGGACGATCCGACGATGAACTGACCTGCTAGGCGGCCCCGGATCCGGGGCGATCCGCCGGGGGCACCGGCTCGCCCGTGTCCCAGCCGGGGCGCATCATGCTCTCCACGAGCTCCAGCGTCTCCTCCATCTGCTGGACGACCTGGGACAGCTCGGGCCGCCGGCCCGGCGGGCACTCGAACCCGACCCGTAGCGACGACATGGCGATGGCCACGACGAGGTGCGACACCCGGTCCGTGGTCACGTCGGCGCCCCGGCGCGCGGCGATCTCGGTGGCCAGGTGCCGCTCGGTCTCGGCGCCCCTGGCCACGGACAGGCCGACCAGGTGCGGGTGGTCGTCCAGCAGCCGGCGCAGCTTGAGGAATCTCTGGGCGTCCTCGGGAGTTGAGTCCTGCAAGTCGCGCAGCACGGCGCGCAACGCGTGCGTCATGGAGACGAACGGGGACTCCCCGGCCGGTCGGGAGCGCAGGACCTCCAGCATGATCTCCTCGCCGTGCTCGTGGAACCAGAAGGCGACGGCGTCCTTGCTGGTGAAGTAGCGGAAGAAGGTGCGGGGCGAGATGTCGACCGACCCCGCGATCTGCTCCACGGTGGTGGAGTCGTACCCTTGTTCGAGGAAAAGATCCAGCGCGGCGTCCAGGATCGCCAGGCGCGTCTTCTCCTTCTTGCGCTCCCGTAGACCCATGGGCGTCACTCCCTCGACATCTTCGTGTCACATTGTGACATAAGTCGCGACGCGACTTTTTTAAATGGTTTGAGATCTTTCATCGACTGACATACATTACCTGAGGCTTAAGAGATCTATGTCCCGGTGTGGGACACATGTGTTGAGGGGGTTTCATGGCGCACACGAAGGCGGTCGACGCGCCGCCGGCGCCGGAGTCCGGTGCCACGGGGGCGGGAAGCAATCCATGGCTCGTGCTGCTGGCGGTCAGCCTCGGCGTCATCATGGTGATGCTCGACGGGACCGTGGTGGGCATCGCCAACCCGGTCATCCAGAGCGACCTGGGTGCATCGCTTTCCGACCTGCAGTGGGTCACCAGTGGCTACCTGCTGGCTCTGGCCGTCTTCCTGATCACGGCCGGCAAGCTCGGTGACCTGTTCGGTCACAAGCGGGTGTTCCTCATCGGCGTGGCCGGGTTCGCGCTCTCGTCGGTCGGCATCGGCCTCAGCCAGGAGCTGGCCGACGTGGTTCCGGGCCTGTCCCCGGTGGGTGCCCTGATCGGGCTGCGCGTGATGCAGGGCCTGTTCGGCGCGCTGCTCCAGCCGGCCGCGCTCGCGCTGCTGCGCGGGGCCTTCCCCGGTGAGAAGCTCAACCAGGCGATGGGCGCCTGGGGCGCCATCATCGGCCTGTCCAGCGCCGCCGGTCCGATCGTGGGCGGCGTGCTGGTCGAGAAGGTCAGCTGGGAGTCGGTGTTCTTCATCAACGCGCCGGTCGGCATCGTGGCGCTGCTGATGGGCCTGCTCATCATCAAGGAGAACCGCTCGCAGACCTTCGCCCGCATCGACTGGCTCGGCGTGGTCCTGCTGTCCGGCGCGATGTTCGCCCTCGTCTGGTCGATCATCAAGGCCCCCGAGTGGGGCTGGGGCGACACCAAGACCATCGGCTTCCTCGTCGGCTTCGCCGTGCTGGTCGCCGGGTTCATCTTCTGGCAGAGCAAGGCCAAGCAGCCGCTGGTCCCGCTCTCCCTGTTCCGCAACCTGTCGATCTCGATCGGCACCGTGCTCATGATGATGGTCGCGTTCGCCATGTTCGGCGCGATGTTCTTCCTGGGCTTCTTCTTCCAGGGCGTCCACGGCCTCAGCCCGCTCGACGCCGGCCTGCGCATGCTTCCGATGAGCGCCGGCATGATCGTCGCCTCGCCGCTGGCCGGCATGCTGATCGGCCGGCTCGGCGCGAAGATCACGATGGCCATCGGCCTGGTGATCACCGCGACGGCGATGTTCCTCATGTCGCAGCTCAGCATCGACGCATCGTTCATCGAGAGCGGCATCCCGTTCGTCCTGCTGGCGTTCGGCCTGTCGCCGGTCTTCGTCGGCGCCACGGAGATCATCGTGGGCAACGCCCCGATCGAGCTCAGCGGCGTCGCGGGCGGTCTGCAGCAGTCGGCCATGCAGGTGGGCGGCGCGCTCGGCACCGCCATCCTGGGCGCCGTCATGGCCGCCGAGATCTCCAGCAAGCTGCCCGGTTACCTCGGCCCGGCCGCCCAGCAGATCCCGGCCGAGCAGATGTCGCTGCTGGAGAAGGCCGCCGCGTTCGGCGGGCTCCCGCCGGGCGTGCCCGAGCAGGTCAGGCGGACGCTCGGGCCGGCCGTGCACAACGCGTTCATGGACGGCATGCACCTGGCGTTCCTCGTGAGCACCGGTGTCGCGCTGCTGACGGCGGTCCTCACGCTGTTCGTCAAGGCGGGCCGCAAGTCCGAGCAGGGCGCGCCGGTCCACATGGGCTGACGACGTCCCCGCCCGTCCCGTACGGCCCCCGCCAGGAGAACGGCTCCTGGCGGGGGCCGTACGGCTGCCCGGTGCAGGAGGACGCGGGGCATAGACTCGGTGGGGTGAGTACGAAGATCCTCCCTGAGCAGGAAACGACGCCGCGGACGTCGCACGGCGACGGCGATCATGAGCGGTTCTCGCACTACGCGGACAGAAACAAGATCACCGAGAGCATGGTGACCGGCACGCCGATCCGCGCCCTGTGCGGCAAGGTCTGGGTGCCCAGCCGCGACCCGAAGAAGTACCCGGTGTGCCCGGAGTGCAAGGAGATCTACGAGGGTCTCCCGCCGGGTGGCGGCCCGGGCGACGACAAGAACCAATGAGTGTTGCTCACGTGTGATCCTCTCCCGTCGAGTTACGGTCGGTAATCTGACCAACTCGATCGGTAACGGGGGATTGCATGGCCCGGCGCGCGACCGCCGTCACTTTGGCATGCCTGCTGGCGACCGGTCTGGCGCCCCCGCATCGCGGCGAGGCCGCGATCCGTCCCGCCCGGGCGCCGGACACCGGCGGCCAGGCGGGCTGCGAGCCCGCCGCCCGGCTCGGCCGTGACACCCCGCGCGGCCCCGAGCCGCGCCAGCCGCACCCCCAGGACGTCGGCCGCGTCCTCACCGAGCTGGACAAGGGCCTGGCCGGCTCCCGGGCGCCCGAGCACGTCACCGTGCCGGTCTGGGTGCACGTCCTCACCGACGGCGTCGCCCGGGCGTCCACCGCCGCCGTCAAGGCCCAGTTCGCCACGCTCAGGGACGCCTACTCCGGCCGGTTCGGCGGCGCGGACTCCGGCGTCACCTTCCGCCTGGCCGGGGCGCGGCTCGTGCGCAACGCCGACTGGTTCACCGACCCCACCACCCACGAGCAGGCCATGAAGCAGGCGCTGCGCAGGGGCGGCCCCGAGACGCTCAACCTCTACATCGCCCAGCTCGACCGGCAGGTCCTCGGCTTCTCCACGTATCCGTACTGGTACAAGGACAACCCCCAGATCGACGGCGTGGTCATCGACTGGCGCACGCTGCCCGGCGGCACGTTCGCCGACTACGACCGCGGCTACACCGCCGTCCACGAGATCGGCCACTGGCTCGGCCTCTTCCACACCTTCGAGAACGGCTGCGAGACCCCCGGCGACGGCATCGAGGACACCGCGCCGGAGGCCAGACCCACCGAGGGATGCCCCGAGTCGAAGGACACCTGCCAGCCCGACGGGCGGCCCGACCCGTTCCACAACTTCATGGACTACGCCAAGGACCCCTGCATGTGGGAGTTCACCCCGGGCCAGGCCGCGCGGATGCGCGAGATGTGGGCCGTCTACCGGGAGCCCGCGCCCGCCCAGGCGGCGGCCCGTGTGGGAAGCGGAGGCCGCCTCACCGGGCGATCGCCGCGCACTTAGGATGTCCCGGTGACAGGACCGAAGGCGCTCGACACTCCATACGACTCCCGCACCGGCATCCTCGGCGCCGCCTACCGCGCCGCGACCGTCGGCATCCTGCTCGTCGTCACGCTCGTCGCCTTCGAGGGCATGTCGGTCAGCGTCGTCATGCCGGAGGTCTCCCGCCAGCTCCAGGCGCTGGACCTGTACGGGCTGAGCTTCTCGGCCTTCCTCATCGCCAGCCTGTTCGCCAACGTGGTGTCCGGCCTGTGGTCGGACCGGCGCGGCTACACGGCGCCGTTCCTGCTCGGCCTCGTGCTGTTCGTCACCGGCATGGTGCTGGCCGGGACCGCGGACGGCAAGATGACGTTCCTGGTCGCCAGGGCCGTGCAGGGGCTCGGCGCGGGCTCCACGATCGTCGCCCTCTACGTGATGATCGCCCGGGTCTACCCGGCGGCGATGCGGCCCAAGGTCTTCGCGGCGCTGTCGGCCGCCTGGGTGGTGCCCGCCATGGTCGGCCCCGCCGTGGCGGGGTTCGTCGCCGGCCAGTGGGGCTGGCGGTGGGTGTTCTTCGGCATCGTCCCGCTCGTCGTGCCCGCCCTCGTCATGCTGATCCCCGCGCTGCGCCGGCGGAGCGCGGAGGAGGAGACCGCGCCGCCGGAGGGCCCGCGGTCGCGGCCGCTCCCCATGACGATCGCCGCCACCTCGGCCGCGGGCGGCGCCGGCGTTCTGCTGTACGGGGTCGACCGGCTGCACGTCACGCCGCTGCCCAGCGCGGTCGCGGCCGTCGCGGGCCTCGCCCTCCTCGCGTACGGGCTGAGCAGGCTGCTGCCGCCCGGCGCGCTGCGGTTCGGCCGGGGGCTGCCGACGACCATCATGATGCGCGGCATGTTCTCGGCGCCCTTCCTGGGCGTGAACGCCTTCATCCCGCTCGCCCTCCAGTCCGTCAAGGGCTTCGACGCGACGGCCGCGGGCATCGCGCTGACCACCGGCGCGCTCGGCTGGTCGGCCGGGTCGTTCCTGCAGAGCCGGCGCGCCGCCGAGCCGGACCGGCGGTTGCGGGTGGGCGCGGCCTGCGTCACGACCGGGGTGCTGCTGGCGCTGCTCGCGGCGCTGCCGGGCGTCACCGGGTGGGTCGCGGTGCCGGCGTGGGTGATCGCGGGATTCGGCATGGGCCTCGGGATGACCACGGTCAGCGTCACCGCGCTGAAGCAGTCGCCGGTCAACGAGCAGGGGGCCAACAGCGCCGCGCTGTCGGTGACCGACATGCTCGGGTCCGCGCTGTCGCTCGGGGTGGGCGGCGCGCTGATCAACGTGATCGGGCACAGCCCGGCGGAGATCGCGCGCGGGTACGTCGTCATCTGCTGCCTCATGGGCGCCCTCGCGCTCTGCGCCACCCTGCTCGCCTCCCGCGTCCGCTGACCCCGTCCTCCGACTCTTTCCGCCCCACCTGTCACAGCGGTCACGGTTCGCCAGATCTCGGGCGCGAGGAGTGATAGGACAGGAAGGACAGCGGCCAGGAGGTGTCGTGACTCCTCCGCTCCCTGGAGGGAGCGGCTTCTCGTTAAGCCGCTTCCGCGACGTCGCGAAGGGCAAGCCCTGCCCTGAGGATGTTTATTGCCGCGTTGACGTCGGCGTGCGCTGTATGAGCGCACCGCCGACAGTGGAACTCGGCTTGGGTGAGGCGGTTCTCTTTCGCGCAGTGCCCGCAATGCGAGCAGGTGCGGGAGGTGTTGGCGGGGTTCACCGCGATCAGCTCTCGACCGGCGCTTTCAGCCTTGTCCGCGAGGACCTGCAGGAACACCCCCCAACCCGCGTCCAGGATGCTGCGGTTCAGGCCGGACTTCTGAGCGACGTTCCGGCCGGGCGCCTCGGCTGTGCCGGACGCCGAGCGGGTCATGTTGGTGATCCTCAGGTCCTCGTGGGCAATGACGTCGTAGTCGCGGACCAGGCGCAGGGCCGCTTTGTGGGCGCCGTCGAGGCGCTGACGGCGCACCTTGCGGTGCAGGGCCGCGACCTTGACCGCAGCCTTGAGGCGCCGCTTCGAGCCGCGCTTGGTGCGGGCCAGGTCCCGCTGTACGGCAGCCAGCCGGTTCGCGGAGCTGGCCAGGTAACGCGGGTTGTTCAGGTGCTCGCCGTCGGAGGTGGTGACGAGCGACGCCACACCCATGTCGATTCCGGCGGCGGCGCCCGTAGCGGGCAGGGCTTCAGCGGGCACGTCATCGCACGACAGGATCACATACCAGCGCGAGCCCTCCCGCTTCACGCTGATCGTCTTGACGGTGCCGCGTACGGGGCGGTGCTGGTGGACCCGGACGTGGCCGACGCCCTGGAGGCGAACGTAGGTCGCTGGCGGGTGTTCGGGCTGGGAGTCCCAGCGGCAGCCATCACCGTCTTTCGGCCACTCGACGGTGTCGAACCAACCCCTGCCTTTGAAGCGGGGGGACCCCGGTGTGCGCCCGGCCCTGACCCGGGCGAAGAACGCGGCGAACGCCTTGTCGAGACGACGCAGCGTGGCCTGCTGGGAGGAGAACGACCACCGGCCTTGGCCGCCGGTGTCGTCGGCGCGGATGTGCTTGAGGTCAGCCGATTGGTCGCTGTAATTGATGCTCACGCCCGCTTTGGCGTAGGCGGTGCGGCGGTGCTCCAGCGCGGCGATGTACAGGGCGCGGTGGTCATCCAGGCACGAGGTCAGCGCGGCTGCCTGGCGGGCGGTGGGGCGCAGCAGGAACTTCAACGACCTACGCACGAGCACCCCCGCCCTTGGGGACGCGCTCGTAGGGGGTCTCGATGTAGCGCTGCACGGTATCGGCGGGCACCGCGCCGACCGTGGCCAGGAAGTATCCAAGGTCGTACGCCGGGCCGGAAGAGGTGTGCGCCTGACGAACCACACGATCATTACAACAGCACCATCCATCTAACGGGTGACGATCGGAGATCTTCAATGCGCAGACCTGATCGGCCAGGGCATGCTCGGGCCTTGACGGCCCTCCCGCTCCCGATTCCCCCGTCGCCAAAAGGCGACGGTCCCTTCGGGAGGATCTGATGGAGGACGACCACCTGGTCTGGCCGCCGAGCACGGGGGCCAGGCACCGCCGCACCCCTCCCCAGGACCGGACGGGCGCCCCGGCCCGGGGCCGCGCGGGCGAGCCGCCGTACCCTCCGGTGACGGGCGTGCCCGGCCCTCCCGGGGGCTCCGGGCGGAGCCGTGGCGCCCAGCCGCCGTACCCGCCCGTGAGAGCCGTACCGGACCCGCCCCGGGACCCTCTGTCCGACGCCGGGGACGAAGCGCCCGCTCCCCGGAAGGGCCAGCAGGACCGGCAGGACCGGCAGGACCGGAAGGACCGGCAGGACCGGAAGGACCGGCAGGGAATGTCCGCTGCCCGGAGAGACGTGCCCGCCGTCCGGGAGGAGGAGCCGGACGAGGAGTTCTGGGGCCCGGAGGACGACGACCCGGACCTGGAGCACGGAACCTGGGCCCCCGTCTTCCGCCGGAAGCCGGGAGCCGGTGACGACTCCACGGAGCGCCCGTGGAGCCCCAGGACGGTACGGCCCGCTGAGGACGCCCTCCCGGCCCCGGCCCGCGGCGGCCTCTCCCACTGGCTCACGGGCCGTCCCCGCCGCGAGGAGCCCCCCGAGACCGACGCCTGGGACGGCCCGGAAGACCTCGGCGACCAGGAGGACGTCTGGCAGGACCAGGGAAGGGACGACGGGCGCCGCCCGTGGGACTCCCTGCCGCCCTCCGCCCGCATGTACGGCGCGCCCGCCGACCCCGGGCTGCCCGGGAAGGCGAGCGGCCACCTCTGGCGGCGGGCCGGCACGGCGCTCGCGCTGCTGGCCACCGTCGCCGCCGTGGCCGTCCTCGGCGTGACCGCCCTGCGACGGACGGACGGCCCGGAGGCCCGGCAGGAGAGCCTGGCCGACGCCCGGGCCAAGGTCGTCATCCCGCTGCCCGACGGGTGGCACGCGGGGGCGGTGCCGCCGGTGACCGGATTCACCTCGGTCGCCCGCGACGGCGACGGCGGCCTCGTCATGGCCAGGCCGGTCGGCGAGCCGGTGGGCGACCCCAGGAAGGCCGCGGCCCAGGCCGCCGAGCTGTACTCCCGGCTCCTGCTCAAGGGCGACCGGGTCGGCGTCGTCGAGGACAGGAACCTCGCCGGCGGGCACACCCGCGCCCTGCGCGCCGAGTACCAGGACGTCGTGAACCGGCCCGCGTACCTGAGAGTGATCCTGCTCACCCGCGACGGCGGCGCGGTGCTCGTCGTCGGGCTGCTCCAACCCGAGGAACCCGCACGCAGACAGGCGCTGGACGCGCTGCTCGCGAGCGTGCGATAAGCCACCGGAAAGCCACCTGACGCCCATTAGCACGCAAGGACGACCTTGGCCAGGATCCGCGGTGCACGGCACGTCTTGTCGGTGTGCGCGATTACCCTTGGGTCACTGTGAGAGAGCGAAGCACACGAACCCCAGAGGTGATGCGGTGAGCACCTTCGCCGCGTCCCACCTATCGCCTTCCTATCCCGCCCGTGCCGCTTGGGGCACCGCCCAGAAGCTCCGGGCATGGCAGCAGGAGGCGTTCGACCTCTATTCCAGGCTTGAGCCGCGTGACTTCCTCACCGTGGCGACCCCGGGCGCGGGCAAGACGACCTACGCCCTGCGGATCGCCAGTGACCTGCTGGACCGGGGAGTGATCAAGGCGATCACCGTCGTCACCCCCACCGAGCACCTCAAGCGGCAGTGGGCCGACGCCGCGAGCCGGGTCGGCATCGGCATCGACCCCGAGTTCAAGAACAGCCAGGGCACCACCTCCCGCGACTACATCGGCGTGGCCGTCACCTACGCCCAGGTCGCCATGCATCCGGCCCTGCACCGCGCGCGGACCGAGGCCCGCAAGACCCTGGTCATCTTCGACGAGATCCACCACGCCGGCGACGCCAAGTCGTGGGGCGACGGCATCCGTGAGGCGTTCGAGCCGGCCACCCGGCGGCTCCAGCTCACCGGCACGCCGTTCCGCTCCGACGACAACCCCATCCCCTTCGTCGGCTACCAGGAGGACGCCGAGGGCCTCAAGCGCAGCGTCGCCGACTACTCCTACGGCTACGGCCCCGCCCTCGACGACGGCGTCGTCCGTCCCGTGATCTTCCTCGCGTACTCCGGCGAGATGAAGTGGCGCACCCGGGCCGGCGACGAGATCGCCGCCACGCTCGGCACGCCGCTCACCAAGGACCAGCTCTCGCAGGCGTGGCGGGCCGCGCTCGACCCCAAGGGCGACTGGATCAGGCAGGTCATGCAGGCCGCCGACCGGCGGCTGACCGAGGTGCGGCGCGGCGTGCCCGACGCCGGCGGCCTGGTCATCGCGACCGACCACGAGACGGCCCGCGCCTACGCCCGCCATCTGCGCGCCATCACCGGCGAGGGCGCCACGGTCGTGCTCTCCGACGATCCGGGCGCGTCCAAGAAGATCAAGGCGTTCGCCGCCTCGCAGGACCGCTGGCTGGTGGCGGTCCGCATGGTGTCGGAGGGCGTCGACATCCCGCGCCTGTGCGTCGGCGTCTACGCCACCTCCACCTCGACCCCGCTGTTCTTCGCCCAGGCGGTCGGGCGCTTCGTCCGGGCCCGCAAGCGCGGCGAGACCGCCTCGGTGTTCCTCCCCTCGGTGCCCACCCTCATGGGGCTGGCCAACGAGATGGAGGTGGAGCGCGACCACGTCCTCAACCGCCGCCCGCCCGAGGACGGCCTCGACGACAGCCTCCTGGAGCAAGCCAACCGCAAGCAGGACAACCCCGACGTCCTGGGCGACGAGCTGCCGTTCGAGACGATGGAGACGTCGGCGACGTTCGACAGGGTCCTGTTCGACGGCGGCGAGTTCGGCACGGGGGCTGCGGTCGGCTCCGCCGAGGAGGAGGACTTCCTCGGCCTGCCCGGGCTGCTGGAGCCCGATCAGGTGGCCACACTGCTGCGCAAGCGTCAGTCGGACCAGCAGGCGGCCAAGCGCCGCGAGCCCAAGGACGAGGGGCCGCCGGAGCTGGCGCCGCACGAGCGGATCGCGGAGCTGAGGCGGGAGCTGAACGGACTCGTGGGCGCCTGGAACCACCGCACGGGCCAGCCGCACGGCGTCATCCACTCGGAGCTGCGCCGCGCCTGCGGCGGCCCGCCGATCGCCCAGGCGACGGCGGAGCAGATCAAGGAACGCATCGACAAGATCCGCCACTGGGCCACCCAGCGCCGCTGACCTGCCCGGCCGCCCGCAGCCTCACGAGCGGCCTGTCCGCAGTCTCGCGTACGTACGGGTGGCCGCGCGTCCGGTGAACGGCGGCCCCGGCCGAGCGGGCCGGGCGCGTGGCGTCCGGCCCGGACCTCAGGTGGCGCGCCGGTGATCCGCGCCCGGGGCCTTCGAGACATCGGGGGCCTCATGGGCGCCGGAGGTCCTGTGGGTGGTGGTGGCGGTGTCGGGGGCGTTCAGGTCCGCGGAGCCGCCGGGGGCGGGGATGCGGTGGCCGGTCCGGCCGTCGATCAGGACGTAACGGTCGGCGTGCCCATGTCCGTGCCTCGCGTCGCCGGATGCCTGGGCGCGACGGACGCCCGCCGCCGCGAGCGGCACCCGCAGCGACGCCTCACCCTCCTCGACCCGCACAGGCACGGTCCGCCCACCCGCGCCCCCTGAGCCCGGGGCGCCTGAGACCGAGCCGCTCGCGCCGCGTGAGCCGCCTGGGCCACCCGGGCCCCTTGAGCCGGCGTCGCCGGTCGCGCCCGGAGCGGTCGCGCCCGGCGCGGGCCCCTCGTGGACCCACACCGTGAGCCGGCGTCCTTCGGCCCGCACCATCACGTCGGCCTTGGCGCACTCCCCGGCCGCCGCCGGCCAGGACAGGACGAGCCCGCCGCGCCGCCCCTCCACCCGGCCCGTCCGGGGCAGCGGCTCCCGCTCGGCGCAGTCCGCGCGGGTTCCAGGGGAGGCCGCCACGGCCCCGCCGTACGGATCGGGCACGGGGACGCGGACGGCGTTCGTGGCGATCGTCGCCACCTCCAGCATCGTCAGCGCCAGCACCGCGCCGGCCCGGGCCCAGACCCGGCCGGACACGAGTACCCACAGGCTGAACGGGCCGAGGACCAGCCAGGCCAGTCCGAGAGAGAAGGCGAGCATGAAGAGACCTCACACCGGGATGAGACACGTGACTCTCCGTGTTACTTCTCCCTCGGCCCGGCCGCTCCGGCTTGACGATCCCCTGAACGTTCCGTGCCTGATCGTGTACGTTGCGTCGCGACCGGCGTCGAAGGGACGCCGGGTTACCGTGCAGGGGTGCCTGAAGTGAGCCTGTACCTTCCGGAGGACATCCAGCAGCGGGTCGCGGAGGCGGCACGGGTGCACAGGATGACCGAAGAGGACTACATGCGCGACGCCATCCGGCGGGCGCTGGTGGAGGACGCCCTCGCTGAGCGCCCCCGGCCCAGGCTTCCGGTGTTCGAGCTCGGCGGCGAGACGCTCACGGCCGAACGCGTCGATGAGATCCTCACCGAGGGCTTCGGCGAGGACAGGCTCGCCTGATCCTGGCCCTCGCCACCAGCGGCGCGGCAGGGGTCAGCCGACCGCGGGGGCGCCCTCGAGGGTGATGCCGGCGGCGGCGAGTTCGGCCAGGGCCGCCTCCGTGGTGTGGCGGGCGACCCCGGCCGTCAGGTCCAGCCGCACCCGTACGGCCAGGCCGTTCTTGACCGCGTCCAGCGCCGTGGCGCGCACGCAGTGGTCCGTGGCGATGCCCACGATGTCCACCTCGTGCACCTGGTGCTCGGCCAGCCACGCTCCCAGGCTCACCCCGTCGCCCGAGGTGCCCTCGAAGCCGCTGTAGGCCGCCGCGCGGGCGCCCTTGCTGAACACCTCCTCGACCGCCGCCACGTCCAGTGCCGGGTGGAAGTCGGCGCCCGGTGTGCCGGCGACGCAGTGGCGGGGCCAGGTCGCGACGTAGTCGGGGTGGTCGGAGAAGTGGCCGCCCGGATCGACGTGGTAGTCGCGGGTGGCCACCACGTGGTCGTAGGGGTGGTCGGCCACGTGGCGGGTGATCGCCGCGGCCACCTGCGAGCCTCCCGCCACGGCGAGACTGCCGCCCTCGCAGAAGTCGTTCTGCACGTCAACGATGATCAACGCGGTGCCCATAAAAGCACGATACTTCAGGCGAATTCGGTGGGAATCGCCGCGTACCCGCGGCCGATCTGCAGCGCCTCCTGGGGCAGCGTCGCGACCGTCTCGGCGTGGCGCGCGCGGGCGTCCGCCAGCGGCTCCCTGCCGACGGGCTCGCCGCCGCGCACGAGCTGCCGCAGCAGCGGCACGCCGCCCTCCGGCGCCTCTCCCGAGGTGGTGATCAGCTCGGTCTCCGCCCGGCCCTGGCCGTCGAACAGCCGGTACGCGTGCTTGCGCCCCCCTCGCGACGGCTTGCCGACCGAACGCTTGGCGACCGGCTCCATCTCGCCCGCGGCCGTCTCGCGGGCCACCAGCTTGTAGACGAGCGCGGCCGTCGGCACGCCGGACCCGGTCACCAGGGACGTGCCGACCCCGTAGCCGTCCACGGGGGCGGCGGCGAGTGCGGCGATGGCGTACTCGTCGAGGTCGGAGGTGACCAGGATGCGCGTGTCGAAGGCGCCCAGCGCGTCGAGCTGCTCGCGGACCTCCTGCGCCGCGGCGGCGAGGTCGCCCGAGTCGATGCGGACCGCGCCCAGCTTGGTGCCGGCCAGCTCGACGGCGGTCCGCACGGCATCCGGCACGTCGTAGGTGTCGACGAGCAACGTGGTCTCGGGCCCCAGAGAGGCGATCTGCGCCTCGAACGCGGCCCGCTCCGAGTCGTGCAGCAGCGTGAACGCGTGCGCCGCCGTGCCGGCCGTGGGGATGCCGTACACGTGGCCGGCCATGAGGTTGGACGTGGAGGCGAACCCGGCGAGGTAGGCGGCGCGGGCCGAGGCGATCGCGGCGCGCTCGTGGGTGCGGCGCGAGCCCATCTCGATGAGCGGCCGCCCGCCCGCCGCGTTGCGCATGCGGGACGCGGCCGAGGCGATCGCGCAGTCGTGGTTGAGAATGGACAGGATCATGGTTTCGAGCAGCACGGCCTCGGCGAAGGTGCCCTCGACGACCATGATCGGGGAGGCCGGGAAGTAGAGATCGCCCTCGGCGTAGCCGCAGATGTCGCCCGTGAAGCGGTACCCCGCCAGGAACTCCAGGGTGGACGCGTCGACCACGCGGTTGTCCCGCAGGAAGGTGAGCTGTTCCTCGCCGAAACGGAAGTTCTCCAGCTCGTCCAGGACGCGGCCCGTCCCCGCGACGACCCCGTAACGCCTGCCCCCGGGGAGATGCCGGGCGAACACCTCGAAAACGGCGCGCCGGTGGGCGGCGCCGCTTCGCAGAGCCGCCTGCAACATCGTCAGCTCATAGTGATCGGTCAGCAACGCGGTGCTCATGCTCAATGTCACGACTCGAAGACTACGGCGGAGGTAGGGCAGGATGGTGAATGTGGGTAGCACCGCTCCAATCGCCGTCGAGCGTCCGTCATCGGACGTCCGGCCCGATCTGCCTTGGGTGACGATCGTCTGGAACGACCCCGTGAACCTCATGTCGTACGTGACGTACGTCTTCCAGACCGTCTTCGGCTACACCCGCGAGAAGGCCGAGAAGCTCATGCTGGACGTCCACCACAAGGGGAGGGCCGTCGTGTCCAGCGGCACGCGCGAGGAGATGGAACGAGACGTGCAGATCCTGCACTCCTACGGCCTGTGGGCGACGGTCCAGCCGGACTCGGTCAAGTGAGGCGGTACGGGTGAGCTCGGGGTTCTCGTCGAAGCGCGGCGTGGTCATCGCCCAGTTCGAGGCGCCGGAGGTGGCGATCCTCCGCTCGCTGGTGTCACAGGTCCTGGGCCTGGTCGAGCCGGGGGAGACCGGCGACGACCCGCTGGAGCGCGCCCTCGGCATCGGCGGCCGGGGCCAGGCGCCGTCGGACCCGGTGCTGGCGAGGCTGTTCCCCTCGGCGTACGAGGACGCGGGCGACGCGGCGGAGTTCCGCCGCTACACCGAGGCGACGCTGCGCGACGGCAAGCGCGCCGACGCGCGCACCATGCTCGACACGGCCCGGCCCGGACGCACCGAGCTGACGCCCGAGCAGGCCCAGGCGTGGCTGCGCGCGCTCAACGACGTGCGGCTGGCCCTCGGCACCAAGCTGGAGGTGACCGAGGAGATCCACGACGAGATCGCGACGATGTCCGAGGACGACCCCCGCTACCCGGCCTACGTGACCTACGACTGGCTCACCTACCTCCAGGACACCCTGGTCCGGGCCCTCTGGTAGCTTCCGGGCATGCTGACGATCTCGCAGGAACTGGTGGACAGGATCGTTGCCCACGCGCGGGCCGACCACCCCGACGAGGCGTGCGGTGTGATCGCGGGACGCGACGGTGTGCCGGAGCGGTTCGTCCCGATGGAGAACGCCGAGCGCTCGCCGACCTTCTACCGCTTCGACTCGATGGAGCAGTTCCGCGTCTGGCGTGAGATGGACGACCGTGACGAGGAGCCGGTCGTGATCTACCATTCGCACACGGCGACCGAGGCGTACCCGTCGCGCACCGACGTCTCCTACGCCTCCGAGCCCGGCGCCCACTACGTGCTCGTCTCGACCCGCGACGAGCAGGAGGTGGAGTTCCGCTCCTTCCGGATCGTCGACGGTGTCGTCACCGAGGAAGAGGTAAGGTTCATCCCATGATGGTCCGGCCGGTGCAGAGCTTTCTCTTCGCCCACACCCCGGCTGTCGTCGTCTACGACTGTCACTGACCTGGAATTCGCATCCAGCCGTCGGCGTTGCCGCCGATGGGACGACCTGACCTGAGGAGACTGAGCGAGATGGCCATCGAGGTTCGCATTCCGACCATCCTGCGTAACTACACCGGCGGCGCCAAGGCGGTCGCCGCCGAGGGCGCCACCCTCGACGAGCTGATCAGCAACCTGGAGTCCGCCCACCCCGGCATCAAGGAGCGCCTGGTCGACCAGGGCAACCTGCGCCGGTTCGTCAACGTGTACCTGAACGACGAGGACGTCCGCTTCCTCGGCGGGCTCGGCACCCCCGTCTCCGACGGCGACACGGTGACCGTCCTCCCGGCCGTCGCCGGCGGGTGACATGCGGTTCGATTCGCTGATCGAGTCGGTCGGCCGCACTCCTCTGGTCGGCCTGCCCCGGCTCTCGCCCGCGCCCGACGTCCGCGTCTGGGCGAAGCTGGAGGACCGCAACCCGACCGGCTCGATCAAGGACCGTCCGGCGCTGTGGATGATCCAGCAGGCCGAGAAGGACGGGCTGCTCACCCCGGGCTGCACGATCCTGGAGCCGACCAGCGGCAACACCGGCATCTCGCTGGCCATGTCGGCCAGGCTCAAGGGCTACCGGCTGATCTGCGTGATGCCGGAGAACACCTCCGAGGAGCGCCGCCAGCTCCTGCGCATGTGGGGCGCGGAGATCATCTCCTCGCCCGCCGCGGGCGGCTCCAACGAGGCCGTGCGCCGCGCCAAGGAGCTCGCCGCCGCCAACCCGTCGTGGGTGATGCTCTACCAGTACGGCAACCCGGCCAACTGGCGCTCCCACTACGAGACGACCGGCCCGGAGATCCTCGAGGACCTGCCCACGGTCACCCACTTCGTGGCCGGGCTCGGCACGACCGGCACCCTCATGGGCGTCGGCCGGTTCCTGCGGGAGCGGGTGCCCGGGGTGAGGATCGTGGCGGCCGAGCCGCGCTACGGCGAGCTGGTGTACGGCCTGCGCAACGTCGACGAGGGTTTCATCCCCGAGCTGTACGACGAGTCGGTGCTGACCACCCGCTACTCGGTGGGCTCGGCCGACGCGCTGCGCCGCACCCGCGAGCTGCTGGCCGCCGAGGGCATCTTCGCCGGCGTGTCCACCGGCGCCGCCCTGCACGCGGCGCTCGGGGTGGCGGCCAAGGCCGTCAAGGCGGGGGAGCGGGCCGACGTGGTGTTCGTGGTGGCCGACGGCGGGTGGAAGTACCTGTCGACGGGCGCGTACGAGGGCACGCTGGACGAGGCGGAGGAGCGGCTGGAAGGCCAGCTCTGGGCGTGACGCCCGCGTAACGAGGCTTGCGCTGTCGGATCGAGGCGACGGCGGATGGTCCGATGGCGCAGGGCTCGTACCGGTGACGCGAATCCCCGTGGTGCAGCAGCCGCGAAACCGGCAGGCCAGGTGGCCTGCCGGTCAGTGCGCTTCCTCATACCCCGGCCGGGATGGGCTCGGTAGCCGAGGGAACCGGACGGGAGGTGGTCGGGGTGGCTCGGTGGGAGATGGAGGCGAAGGAGACGAGCAGGAGGACGGCGCCGAGCGGGATGAGGTCCTTGTCGATGTTCGGCATGATGAGGTCGCACAGGACCAGGAAGGGCGTCCACACCTTGATCCGGCGCATGATGGCGAGCTGGACCACGAGGGCGAACTGGCCGACGTAGAACAGGTACGGGCCGACGTCGTAGGCCGCGAGGGTGACCCCCGGGGTGTCGCGGATCTCACGGATGAGAAGGCTCATGCTCAGGTTGTCGACGGACAGCAGTCCAGCCACGACGTCGATGGTGAACTGCGTGGTCAGAGCGAGGGCGCCGGCCGTGGCGATCACTGCGATCACAGTGGACAGGGCGTTGCCCCCGGCCATCCGGCGCATCTGCCAGAAGATGTACACGAACAGCCCCATCGCCGCGATGAAGGCCAGATGGCCGGAGGTCCAGGCGAGGCCGGGGCCGCGACTGCCGTCGAGCCCGTCAAGGATCCGGATCACGCCGTAGGCGAGGGTGAGCAGTGGGGCGGCGACGAAGGCGATGCGCGGGTTCATCCGGGGCTCCTAGGCGAGGGGTGCTTACGCCCTCAATCCTGGATTTTCACCCGCCGAAAGTAATCGCCGCCGGGAGCGATCTCTGCCATCCCTCTCACGGTGGATCAGGCATCCCTCCTGCCGGCGAGGTGTCCGGGTCCGACGCTCGATCACCTCAGGTCAAGGCACCAACACAAGCCGTACGCAAGAAGAAGGCGGCCGGCGTGGAGCCGGCCGCCTCTGTCACGTCCTGAGCCGATCAGTTGAACAGCAGCCGCAGCGAGAACGTGGCGTCCGAGTCGGTCTGGGTGCCGCTCAGGCCCACCGCGCGCAGCACCTGGGCGTTGGTCTTCTCCTCGCCGCTCAGGCTCTGCAGGTAGTACTTCTCCACCTTGTCCAGGTCGACGAAGACCGCGAACGTGGCCTTGTCGGCGTCCGGGACGGCCGTGGTGAAGGTCTCGCTGTCGCCCAGCGTGCCCTCCTCGGCTAGCTTCTTGGCGTACTCGTCGGTGGTGGCCAGCGTGAACGTGCCGTCACCGGCCACCTTGGCGACCTTGGGCGCGGGCTGGCCGCCGGCGGTCATGGCCTTCTGGACCTTGTCGAAGACGGCCTGCGCCTTGGCCGGGTCCGTGACGATGCGGACGCCGCCCTTGACCTGGTCGCTGTCGAGGCCCTCGCTGTCCACGGCCACCGTCAGGTTCTTGCCGAAGAACGTGGCCAGGTCGTCCGGAAGCTGGAGGCCGTAGGTCTGCTTGGCCTGGTCGATGAACTGCTTGAACTCACCGCCGCCGGCCGCCGTCATGGACTTCTCGACGTCGGCCCACTTCTTGGTGATCATCTGGTCGAGGCCGGAGACGGACAGCGCGCCGGCCGTCGAGGCGGGCAGCGTGCTCAGCTTCGCGCCCTCCAGGTCGCCGTCCACGAGGCCCTCCGCGCCGCGGACCACGCCGGCCAGCTCCGCGTACGCGCTGTCGAAGCGCAGCGCGCCGGCGAAGCGGGCGTTCTTCACCTGCTCCAGCGCCTTGGCCTGCTCGGCGTCGATGTCCTGGGTGGCCAGCTTGCCGACCTCGCCGAGGCGGGCCCAGAAGGACAGCACGCCCTGCTCGCCCACGGCGTCGAGGTCGTCGGAGAAGTCGGCGGCGGTCGCCAGGCTGGCGGTCTCGGCCGCGTACTTGTCGGCCTTGGCCTGCTCGTCGGTGAGCAGCGCGTAGTCGTCGCGGAAGGCGATGCCGTACTTGTCGTCGCCCATCAGCTTGGCGATGCCGGTCTTGGCCGCGGCCTCGTCCTTCACCTGGACGGCCACCGCGAACTCCGCCTCCTTGCCGGCCGCCGCGGGCGGCATCAAGGCCACACCGATGCGGCTGCCGAGCCACGGGTCCACGTCGCGGGCGAAGTCGACCTTGGCCAGGCTGTCGGCGTCCTCCTTGATGGAGTTGAACAGCGCCTGGCGCGGGTCCTCGCCGGTGAACGCGTCCTTGGTCACCGAGAACTTGCGGGCGATCTGGAACAGCGCCACCTTCTGGTTGGCGGCCGGGTCCAGGTCAAGGCGGACGTAGGCGATCGCGTTCGGCGGCAGCACCTCGTGCGGCTGCGTGCCGCCGCCGCCGATCGCGCCCGTGGCCCAGACGGCGCCGCCGCCGAGCAGCACCACGGCCAGGGCGGCGGCGATGGCGATGATCCAACCCTTGCGGCCCTTGCCGGCCGGCTGCGCGGGACCGAACCCCTCGGGCCCCTGCTGCTGCCAGCCGTGCTGCTGCCCGTAACCCTGCTGCGCGTACTGCTGCTGCCCATAGGTCGGCTGCTCGTAGCTGGGCTGCTCGTAGCCCTGCTGGCCCTGGGGCTGCTGTCCGTAGCCCTGCTGGAGGTAGTCCTGCTGGCCCTGGTTCTGCTGGCCGTAGCCGGACTGCTGACCGTAGCCCGGCTGCTGCTGGCCGTACGGCTGCTGGCCGTAGCCGGCCTGCTGGCTGAAGGCCGCCTGGCCGTGGTCCGGCTGGCCGTACGCGGGTTGGCCGTACGCGGGCTGGCCGTAAGACGCCTGCTGCCCGTACCCGGGCTGCTGACCCGACGACGCCTGCTCGCCGTACGGCTGACCGTGCTGCTGGCCCGCGTAGGGCTGCTGCGGCGGGTACGGCTGGCCGAGCGGCGTGGTCGGCGGGTTGGGGGACTCCTCCGAGCCCCAGCGGTAAGCCGTCGTCCGATCAGGATCCTGGCCACGGGGGGGATTATTCGCAGACATCACTCAACTCACAATGTGGACTTATGACCACAGGAAAGGTAACGGATGTTGCTGTACGGGCGCTTGCAATGCACTGAAGACGGTGTTCAGGCGGTGGGGTGACCCGGTGACACCTGCCATGACCGAACTGCCCCTCTCGCTACTCGTTTCCCCTGCTAGGCGTGCTCGGAGGGGGATGGCGTAGAGTATGCGGGCTACTAGAATATAGTTCGGTATCTTGTGAGGCGGGACTGATGACCAAGTTCGACGAGGCCACGCAGGCGATCAGGGTCGACGAGACCACCTACGACGTCTGCCTCGACCCCGGCTACGCCATCGGCGGCCCGCTCAACGGCGGTTACCTGATGGCCGTGGTGCTGCGAGCCGTGGTGGACTCCTCGCCGTTCGAGCACCCGGTGAGCACGACCGTCCAGTTCCTCCGGTCCCCGGCGGCCGGTCCGGCGCGGGTGCGGGTCGAGCAGCTCAAGGCGGGCAAGACCGCCGCCTTCACCCGGGCCACACTCGTCCAGAACGACGCCGCCCAGATCGCGGCACTGGTGACCACCGCCACGCTCCAGGACGCGGAGCCCACGTATGCCGATGAATCCGGATATGTCATGCCGCGCCCCGAGGACTGTGTCCGGTTGCCCGACCCCAAGCCCGAGTCCGGCATGACGCTCAACGCCCAGCTCGACCTGCTCTTCGACCCGCCCACGATCGGCTGGCTGAGCGGCCGGCCCACCGGCCGGCCCGAGTCGCGGGCGTACTTCCGGATGGCCGAGCCCCAGGACCCCGACCCGTACGTGCTGGCCCTCGCGGTCGACGCGCTGCCACCCGTGGTGTTCTCGACGGGGGCGCGCGGCTGGGCGCCCACCGTGGACCTGACCTGGCACCTGCGCGCGCTGCCCGCACCCGGCTGGCTCACGCTCATCGGCGGCGGCCGGCTCGTCTCCGGCGGCTGGTTCGACGAGGAGGTCGAGGTGCGCGACTCCCGGGGACGCCTCGTCGCCCAGGCCCGGCAGCTGGCGCGCGTGGGACGGGGGTGACACGAAGGCAGTGTGAGCATTCTTACGCAGTGCGCAGGTCGCGGGTCGCCTACCCTCTGAAACGTGCCGGACGCGAGCATTGGGATCTTCGACAGCGGGGTGGGCGGCCTGACGGTCGCCCGGGCGATCATCGACCAGCTTCCCCATGAGTCCATCACCTATGTGGCCGACACGGCGCGCCAGCCGTACGGGCCGAAGAGCATCGCCGAGGTGCGCGCGTACGCGCTGGAGGTGATGGACCACCTCGTCGAGAACGACGTGAAGATGCTCGTGATCGCCTGCAACAGCGCCAGCGCCGCCGTGCTGCGCGACGCACGCGAGCGATACGACGTCCCGGTGGTCGAGGTGATCCAGCCCGCCACCCGGCGCGCGGTGCGGGCCACCCGCACCGGCGAGGTGGGCGTGATCGCCACCCGCGCCACCATCCAGTCGATGGCCTACCACGACGCCTTCGCCGCCGCCCCTCATGTGCGCCTGACCAGCGTGGCCGCCCCACGCCTGGTCGAGTACACCGAGCGGGGGGACACGACGAGCGAGGAGGTCATCGAGGCGGTCCGGGAGTACCTGGCGCCCATCCGCGAGGCCGGCTGCGACACGCTCATCCTCGGCTGCACCCACTACCCGCTCCTCGCCGGCGCCATCTCCTATGTCGCCGGCGACGAGGTCACGCTGGTCTCCAGCGCCGACGAGACGGCCAAGGACGTCTATCGGATCCTGCACGACCGTGGCCTGGCGGCCGCAAGCGACGTCACCCCCCGGCACCGCTTCCGCGCCACCGGCGACTCCACGCTGTTCGCCCACCTGGGACGGCGTTTCCTGGGCCCGGAGATCGACGCGGTCGAAGTCACACCGGTGGGGGGTACTACCACCAACGGAGGCCCACATGAAGGTGACCATCATCGGCTGCTCGGGTAGCTACCCGGGCCCCGACAGCCCCGCGTCGTGCTACCTGCTCGAAGCCGAGGGCTTCAGGATGCTGCTCGACCTCGGCGCGGGCGCCCTGGGCGCCCTCCAGCGGCACATCGGCCTGTACGACGTGGACGCCATCTGCCTGTCCCACCTGCACGCCGACCACTGCCTCGACATGTGCGGCTACCACGTGGCCCGCACGTACGGCCCCGAGGCGCCGTACCCGCGCGTGCCGGTCGTCGCGCCCGCCGACGCGTCGAAGCGGCTGGCCGCCGCGTACGGCATGCCCGACGAGCCGGCGCTGGAGACGGCCTTCGACTTCCGGACGCTGACGGCCGGCACGTTCGAGGTGGGACCGTTCACGCTGACGGCCCGGCTGGTCAACCACCCCATCGAGGCGTACGGCTTCCGTGTCTCCCACGCCGGGCGGACGGTCGCCTACTCCGGCGACACCGGCGAGTGCGGCGAGCTGGTGAAGCTCGCCGAGGACGCCGACCTGATGCTGTGCGAGGCGTCCTTCGTGGACCGGCCCGGACTGCCCACCGATCTGCACCTGTCCGGCCGGCAGGCCGCCGTCCACGCGGCCAAGGCCGGCGCCGGCAGGCTCGTGCTCACCCACCTGGTGCCCTGGAACGACCAGGCGACCGTGCTCGACGACGCCAGCCGGGGCGGCTACGACGGCCCCATCGAGCTGGCCAGGAGCGGCGCCGTCTACGAACTGGCCTGACCTTGCGGGATCGGCTGCTTCAGGGGTCGGTGCGCACCTGGGCGAAGTCGCGCATCCGCGGCAGTGGCGAGAACAGCAGCGGCAGGAACGACACCAGCCGGCCGGCCATGAACAGCCACAACGCCTCCCGCACGCCGATCTGCTGGGCCACGAGCCCGCCCAGCAGCGCGCCCAGCGGCATCGTGCCCCACACCACGAACCGCACCGTGGCGTTGATCCGGCCCAGCATGTGCTCCGGCGCGACCGTCTGCCGGTAGGTGATCTGGCCCACGTTGTAGAGGATCGCCCCCCACGACAGCGCGATCGAGGTGACGCTGAAGAACGCCACCCGCCAGTCGGCCTGCGTCATCGGGAGCAGCAGGCCGAACGGCGACGTCACGGCGATCGCCAGCCAGGTCACCCGGGCCGTGCCGTACCGGGTGAACAGCCACGTCCCGGTGAGCCCGCCGAGCAGCCCGCCGACCGCGCCCGACATGAGCAGCACGCCGATCACCCCCGGCGCCAGCCGCACCTCGTCGGCGAGGAACAGCACCGACAGCCCGAGCACGGCGCTGACGCACAGGTTGGTGCCGGCGGTCGTGGTGACGATCGCCCGCAGCAGCCGGTCGCCCCAGACGAACGCGAGCCCCTCCCGGATGTCCCGCAGCATGCCGGTGCGCTCGCCGCCCGCGGGAGCCCGACGGTCGGGCGTCCTGATCGAGGTGAGCAGGATCGCCGAGCCGAGCGAGGCCAGCGCGGTGGCGAACACCGTCAGCGGTGCGCCCAGGGACTGCACCAGCAGCCCGCCCAGGCTGGGGCCGGCCAGCGCGCCGCCGGAGCGCACGAACTCCAGCTTGGAGTTGCCGCTGCTCAGGCTCTGCTTGCTGACCAGTTCGGGCAGGTAGGTCTGGTCCGCCACGTCGTCGAACACCTGCGCCATGCCCGCCAGCAGCGCCACCGCCAGCATCATCCCCATGGACAGCAGCCCCAGCGTGTACGCGAGCGGGATGCTCGCCAGCAGCGCGCACCGGACCAGATCCGCGGTGATCATCACGCGGCGCTTCGACATGCGGTCCACCCACACCCCCGCGGGTAACCCGATCGCCAGGAACGCCGCGGTCTGTAACGCGGACAGCAGGCCGACCTCCAGCGCGCCGGCGTTCAGGACCAGGACAGCGACCAGCGGGAGCGCGACTCGGGAGATGTTGACCCCGAGTTCGTCGGCCACATGTGAGCTGAGGAACCTGATGAAGTCAGGGCTCCGCAACACCCCCGTTGTCATTGCGTAAGGATCGCTGTGGTGGACACTTTCGGTCAAGAGCGTCACGGTGCGGAGATAGGGTGAACTGCATGTCTCGACAGGATGGCCGCGCTCCCGACCAGCTACGCCCGATCACCATCACCCGCCAGTGGCTCGCCCACGCCGAGGGCTCGGTGCTCGTCGAGTTCGGCGGCACCCGCGTGCTGTGCGCCGCCTCGGTGCAGGACAGCGTGCCGCGCTGGCGCCGGGGCAGCGGCCAGGGCTGGGTCACCGCCGAGTACGCCATGCTGCCGCGCGCCACCAACACGCGCAACGACCGCGAGTCGGTCCGCGGCAAGATCGGCGGACGCACCCACGAGATCTCCCGGCTGATCGGCCGGTCGCTGCGGGCCTGCGTCGACTACAAGGCCCTCGGCGAGAACTCCATCGTCCTCGACTGCGACGTCCTCCAGGCCGACGGCGGCACCCGGACCGCCGCGATCACCGGGGCGTACGTCGCCCTGGCCGACGCCGTGGCCTGGATGCGCGAGCGCAAGATGTGCCCCGGCGACCCGCTGGTCGGCTCCGTCGCGGCCGTCTCGGTCGGCGTCGTCGGCGCGGTGCCGATGCTCGACCTCTGCTACACCGAGGACGTGGCCGCCGAGACCGACATGAACGTCGTCATGACCGGCGTCGGCAGCTTCGTCGAGGTGCAGGGCACCGCCGAGGGCGCGCCGTTCGACCGCGGGACGCTCGACCAGCTGCTCGACCTGGCCGCGGCCGGCTGTGAGGAGCTGACGCTGATCCAGGGGGAGGCGCTCGGCCGATGAAGATCGTGCTCGCCACCCGCAACCCGGGCAAGATCGCGGAGCTGCGCCGCATCCTGTCGGGGTTCGACATCCTGGGGCTGGAGGAGTTCCCCTCGATCGGCGAGGTCGCCGAGACGGGGGTCACGTTCGAGGAGAACGCCCTGCTCAAGGCGCACGCCGTCGCCCAGGGGTCCGGGCTGCCCGCGGTGGCCGACGACTCCGGCCTGTGCGTCGACGTGCTGAACGGCATGCCGGGCGTCTTCTCCGCCCGCTGGTCCGGCCGCCACGGCGACGACCAGGCCAACCTCGACCTGCTGCTGGCCCAGGTCTCCGACGTGCCCGCCGAGCGGCTGACGGCTCACTTCGCGTGCGTGGCGGCGCTGGCGCTGCCGTCGGGGGAGACCTGCGTGGTCGAGGGCGACCTGCCGGGCCGGCTGATCTCCGTGCCGCGCGGGTCCCACGGGTTCGGGTACGACCCGATCTTCGTTCCCGACGGTGAGACGCGGACGACGGCGGAGATGGCGCCCGAGGAGAAGGACGCGATCAGCCACCGGGGCCGCGCCTTCCGCGCCCTCGCCCCGCAGGTCCGCGACCTGCTGTCACCGTCGCCCTGACGCTCGCGTGGCGGTTCTGACGTTCGCTTGGCGGTTCTGAGGTGTGCGTGGGCGGTCCTGACGTGCGCTTGGCGGTTCTGAGGTGTGCGTGGGCGGTCCTGACGTCGGCGCGGCTGTCCTGACGTTCGCGTGGTCGTCCCGTAACCGGCGCGTAAGAACCGGGCGGGCGCCGCGGGCGTAGCGTCGGAACCGTGCAGAGGCAAGACATGGCGCCCGCCTGGACGGGTGCGCTGGCGGGGCTGACGGCCGGGGCGGTGGCGCTCGGCGTCGCCCAGCTCGTGGCCGGGATCGCGGGGCCGGAGACGTTCCCGGTGGTGGCCGTGGGCGATGTGGTCGTCGACCTGACGCCCGCGCCGGTCAAGGACTTCGCGATCGAGGCGTTCGGCGCCAACGACAAGGCGGTCCTCGTCGGGGGTGTGCTCGTGGTGCTGGCCGTCATCGCGGCCGCCCTGGGGATCGCGGCCCGGCGGCGGCCGGTGGTCGGCGACGCGGGGCTGCTGGCGTTCGGGGCCGTGGGGGTGCTGGCGGTGCTGACCCGGCCGGGGGCCGGGATCACGGGGGTGCTGCCGACGGTGGTGGGCGTGGCGGCGGGCGTCTGGACACTGCGCCTCCTCGAACGGCGAGCGCGTCTCCACCCGGCGCCCGCCGAGGAGCCCGCGGTCCTGGCAGGAGAGGCGGGCTTCCGTGGCGAGGCCGGCGCCGGGGAGCACGGGCGGCCGTCCGAGGTGGAGCAGCCCGAGGTGGAGCAGCCCGGGGTGGAGCGGCCCGTGGTGATGCGCCCCGGGGCGTCCGGGGCCGGTGGGTTCGACCGGCGCAGGCTGCTGACCGGGGTAGCGAGCGGGGTGGTGGTGGCGGGGGCGACCACCGTACTCGGGCGGGTCCTGTCCGAACGTCAGGCCGTGGACACCGCCAGGGGCGGGCTGGCCCTGCCGGCGCCCGCCACGCCCGCCGCGCCGCTGCCCGCCGGGACGGACTTCCGCATCAGCGGCCTGTCCCCCTTCACCACGAGGAACCGGGACTTCTACCGGGTGGACACCGCGATCGTCGTCCCCCAGGTGAACCCGCAGACGTGGCGGCTGCGCATCCACGGCATGGTCGACCGGCCGATCGAGATGACCTTCGCCGACCTGCTCAAGCGGCCTCTCACCGAGGCCGACATCACACTCACCTGCGTGTCCAACCCGGTCGGCGGCGAGTACATCGGCAACGCCCGCTGGCTCGGCGTCCGGATGGCCGACGTGCTGCGCGAGGCCGGGCTCCAGTCCGGCGCCGACATGCTCCTGTCCACCTCCGCCGACGGCTTCACCTGCGGAACCCCGGTGGACGTGGTCATGGACGGGCGCGACGCGCTGTTCGCCGTGGCCATGAACGGCGAGGTGCTGCCCGTGGACCACGGCTTCCCGGTGCGGCAGGTGGTGCCGGGGCTGTACGGGTACGTCTCGGCCACCAAGTGGGTGGTGGACCTGAAGGTGACGAGGTTCGACCGGGACGAGGCGTACTGGACGCCGCGCGGCTGGGCCGCCAAGGCGCCGATCAAGACGCAGTCGCGCATCGACCTGCCCCGGCAGGGCACGACGCTGCGCGCGGGCCGCACGACGGTCGCCGGGGTCGCCTGGGCGCAGCACACCGGGATCGACGCCGTGGAGGTGCGCGTGGACCGCGGCGAGTGGCGGCAGGCGCGCCTCGCCGCGGCGCCGGGGCCCGACACGTGGCGGCAGTGGGCGCTCGACTGGGACGCCACACCCGGCCGCCACACGATCGAGGTACGCGCGACCGACGCCGCCGGCCGCACCCAGGCGGAGCAGGAAGCGCCGCCCGCACCGGACGGCGCGACCGGCTGGCACACGATCACGGTCCAGGTCTCGTAACGCTCCGACGCACCCTTTCTTCGCGTTTGTGCAGGTACGGCGGGTGGATCGTGGTGGCCGAACTTGCCGAGTGGCCCTCCTGGCCGGGGCGGCGGCCCTACGATCGGCGTCGAGCACGACAGGAGGCAGGACGTGACCCGCGACCGCAAGCCCCGCGTCCGATGGGTCCTTCCCGGAGGGCGCTACGACCCGGTGGTCGGCGACGGCGTGCGGTGGCGCGACTACGAGCGCGCCGCCGATCCGCCGGACTCCGGCCCGCCCGACCCCACTCCCCTCGCCGCCCGACCACCGGCATCCGGGCGGCCGGTGGGGGAGCAGAGGCCCGGAGAGGAGCGGCGGCCCATTGCCGCCGCGCCCAGTGCCGTCACGCCAACGGGTGCCACGCCAACGGGTGCCATGACGGCGAACGTCGCGACGGCGAACGTCGAAACGCCGGGCGTCGCTCCCACGGGTGCGATGACGCCTGAGGGCATGTCGGCCGGTGTGCCGGCGGCTGGGGGCACGACGGTTGGTGGCGTGTCGGCTGGTGTGATGGCGGTTGACGGCACGACGTCCGGCGTCACGAGTGCTGGTGGCACGACGTCCGGCGTCACGACGGCGAGGCACCGGTCACCCGCGGCGGACGCGGCAGGTGGCGTCGCCCCCGGGCACGTCTCCGCCCTCACCTCCATGCCCACCGCAGCCCCTGCCCCCGCACCGCCGGACACCGGCTCCGCGGCGGTCCGCGAAGGCGGCGGTCTCCTGCCCACGTCTCCGGACACGGCCCCGGACGGGCGCCGATCCGCTCGTCCGGCCCCTGCGCCACCTGAGGGTCGGCCGGGCGTGCCGTCGGCCCCCGGTGCAGCCGCCTCGTTGCCCCCGGGGCCGCTGGATGTCGCCGCCCCGCCTCCTGCTGCGGCCACGGCGCCCACGGTGGAGGAACACGGCGACGGCCCCGCGCTCGGAGGAGAGCCCGGATGGATCATGCCCACCCGGGGGGAGGCCCCGGGCTGGGCCGGCTGGGCGATGCCCGCCGGGGGAGCGGCCGGCAGGCGGGCGAAGACGGCCGACTGGTTCGACGGTCCCGCGAGGCCGCCGCGGCTCGCCGACTGCCGGCCGTACGGGATGGCAGGAGGGCTGGCGCGTCCCGATCCGCAGGTCGAGCACGACCTGCGGCGCGCGGTGCCGCCCGGCACGCGCTTCCCCGACCCGCGCGGCACCTGGGTCAGGCTGATCAACGGCGGCGGCCCGGCGGACGACCCGTTCCGGGCCTCCAACGCCGCCGACTGCGCCCTGGCCGTGCTGTCCACGTGGCACGGCGAGCCCGCCGCCGCGGCGGCCCGGCACCCCGAGTACGACCGGCTCGGCAGGCCCGTGCTGAGCGGCGAGACGGGCGGGGCCGCCAGGATCGAGCGGTGGGTGGGGCAGCGTTTCCAGTACGCCGGTCACGGGCGGCACGCGTATCCGCTGGTGGCGCGGCGGCTGATCGAGGCCGGCCACGGGGCCGCGGCCGTCATCGTCGTGCGCTGGCCCGGCGGCGGCTCCCACGCCTGGAACGCCGTCAACTTCGGCGGCGAGGTCATCTGGATCGACGCGCAGCGCGGCCACATGGCGGTCGATCCTCCCTACACGACGGTGACCGGGGTGTTCTGCGTCGTCGTCGACCGGTACGGGAGACCACGATGAGTCGCGACGGGCAGGGGTGAGCGCGGTGGACCTCGACCAGGCCAGGGCGGTGGCGGAAGAGTACTTCAACGGGGTGCGGCCGGTGGACGACCCGGTGCGGGTGGGGGTCCACGCGTTCGGCGAAGGCTACGTGGCCTGGGTGCGGGAGCCGGGCTCCGACGACCCGGCCACGCTGCCGGCCACGGTCGGGGGCGGCTGCATCGTGATCGACCGGGTGACCGGGGAGATCGTGAGCCGCCCTCTGCTCGACCCGGAGACGGTCGCCGAGCTGTGGCCGGGCCGCACCCCCCGCTGAGGTGACTCCCGGGGGCCGACGGGGTCGTCAGCCGCTCGCCAGGGCGCCGACGATCGAGGCGCGGGCCGCGCGCCGGGCCGGCAGCAGCGCCGCCAGCACCCCCGCCAGCCCCGACAGCACCACGAACAGCGCGACCTGCCCGTACGGCACCACGTACACCGCACCGTCGATCATCGCCCGCACCGCGGCCCAGCCGAACACCGCGCCGAGCACCACCCCGACGAGCGCGCCGATCAGCCCGAGCACCAGCGCCTCCACCGACAGCATGCGCCGCAGCTGCGGCCGGGTGAGGCCGAGCGCCCGCAGCAGCGCCGACTCCCGGGTCCGCTCGTGCACCGACAGCGACAGCGTGTTGGCGATGCCGAGCAGCGAGATGAGGATGGCCAGCCCCAGCAGCCCTGTGACGATCATCAGCAGCATGTCCAGGGCCTCGTCGAACTCACCGCGCACCTCGGTCGAGCTCGACACCTTGACCGTCGGGTACGCGGCCGTAGCCGCGTCCACCACCGCCCGGGACCTGTCCGCCGCCACGTCGCTCTTGGCGTCGACCATCACCCTGGAGTCGGGCAGCGCGCCGAAGTACCGGTCGAACGCGGTCGCGGCCACGGTGAGGTCCGGCAGCGTCGACTCGGAGCCGTTCAGCATCGCGACGACGGCCAGCGTGACCGCGCCGGCCTCCTTCGTCGTCAGCGAAAGCGAGTCGCCCACGCGAACGCCGAGCCTGGCGGCCACGTCGTCCTCGACCGCGACCTGGCCGTCGCCGAGACCGCGCATGGAGCCCGCCGTGACGGGCGGGTCCATCGGGCCGTCGTAGGCGCCCACGTCGAAGCGGCTCGCGCCGCCCTTGGGCCCGCTGACCTTGGCCTCGATGTCGCGGATCTGCACCACCGAGGCGAGCTCCGGCCGCCGCCGCAGCTCCTCGCCGACCGAACGGGGAATGGCCGAGTCGCGCTCCTGGGTGGCCAGCAGGTAGTCGATGGGGAACTGGTCGTCGAGCTTGTCGGTCAGCGTCACCCGGGTCGAGGTGGTGAGCACGGAGATGAGCGTCATCAGCGTCACGCCCACGGTCAGGGCGACCGTCGTGGTGGCGGCCCGCCTCGGGTTGCGGCCGGAGTTGTCCACGGCCAGCCGTCCCGGCACGCCGAACAGCCGGGCCGGCACCGCCCCGACCAGCGCGCTGAGCGGCCTGACCAGCACCGGCCCGAGGATGAGCACGCCGAGGAAGGTGAGCGCGCCCCCGCCCATGACCACGAACAGCGACACCTGCTGCCCCGGCTCCAGCACCAGCGCTCCGACACCGGTCGTCCCCAGGCCCGCCAGCAGGAACACGCCGGCGGCGACCATCCGGAGCAGCCCCGTGCGGAACGCCTGCTCCTCCAGCTGCGTGCGCAGCGCCGCCACCGGCGCGACCCGTGTGGCCGTGCGCGCCGGCAGCACCGCCGAGCCGATGGTGACGAGCAGCCCGACGGCCAGCCCGACGCCGATGGTGCCCGGCGTCAGCCGGACGGCGGCCCCGGTCGGCAGCGGCGCGTCCAGCGCGCCGAGGACCGCGAGCGTCCCCGCGCCCAGCCCGTACCCGGCCAGCAGGCCCAGGACGGCCGACAGCAGGCCGATCACGACCGACTCCAGCAGCACCGAGCCGAACACCTGGCCCCGCGTCGCGCCGATGCAGCGCAGCAGCGCCATCTCCCGGGTGCGCTGCGCCACCAGGATCGTGAACGTGTTGTAGATGACCAGCGCCGCCACCAGCATGGACACCAGCCCGAACATGAGCAGCCCCACGGTCAGCGCCTTGGTCTGCACCCCGGCCTGCCGGGCCAGCCGATCGGCGAGCTGCGTCCCTGTGAGCACCTCGCGGCCCTCGCCGCCCGCGGCCGCGGCGACCGTCCGCCGCAGCGCGTCAGGGTCGGCCCCCGCGACGTCGATCTCGCGGAACCCCTTCTCGTCCGTCATCCGCTGCGCCATGGCCGGGGTGAAGCCGACCACGCCGGTGTAGGCCAGCTCCTGGTCCACCCCCGGGTCGAGCAGGCCGACCAGCTTGAACATCCGCTTCCGCCGCTGCGGGTCCAGCACGGTGATCGTGTCGCCCACCTTGACGCCCTGGGCCTTGGCGGTGTTCTCGTCGAGCACGGCCGCCAGGTCGTCGGAGCCGGGGCCCGTACCGGACACGATCACGGCGCGGCTCAGCGGGCCGGACGAGATCGACAGGCCCGTCGTCGGAGCGTCGCCGGCCGCCTTGCCGTCCTTGCCGATCAGCGGCGCCGGCCCGCGTACGACGCCCTGCGCGTCCGTGACGCCCGGCAGGCCCCGCACCTTGCCGAGCAGCGCCGCGGGCAGCCGGCCGTCCGGCCCCTCGGCGATTACGGCCACGTCCACCTTGCCGGCGTCGGCCGTCACCTTCTGCGCGAGCCCGGCCTCGATGGTGTCCGTCAGCACGAACGTGCCCGCGATGAAGCCCACGCCCAGCGTGATGGCCAGCGACGTGAGCAGCAGCCTCAGCCGGTGCGCGCGCAGCCCGGCCAGCGTCGTCCTCAGCACGCCGCGCCTCCGTTGCGACGGATGACGGACGCCGCGCGGGGATGGGTCGTCGCCATCTCAGCCCTCCAGCTTCATCAGCGTGTCGAGCACCGACTGCGACGTTGGCGCGGCCAGCTCCGTGACCAGCTCGCCGTCCCGCAGGAACACCACGCGGTCCGCGTACGCGGCGGCGACGGGGTCGTGCGTGACCATGACGATGGTCTGCCCCAGCTCCCGCACCGAGGTGCGCAGGAACGACAGCACCTCGGCGCCGCTGCGCGAGTCCAGGTTGCCGGTCGGCTCGTCCGCGAAGATCACCTGCGGCTTGCTGATGAGCGCCCGCGCCACGGCCACGCGCTGCTGCTGGCCGCCGGACAGCTCCGTCGGCCGGTGCCCGAGCCGGTCCCGCAGGCCGACCGTCTCCACCACCCGGTCGAGCAGCACTTGGTCCGGCTGCCGGGCCGCGATCTCCAGGGGGAGTCGGATGTTCTGCTCGGCGGTCAGCGTCGGCAGCAGATTGAACGCCTGGAACACGAACCCGATCCGCTCCCGGCGCAGCAGCGTGAGCCGCTTGTCGCTCAGGCCGGTCAGCTCCACGTCGCCGATGCGCACGGTGCCCGACGTGGCCGTGTCCAGCCCGGCCAGGCAGTGCATCAGCGTGGACTTGCCCGAGCCGGACGGGCCCATGATGGCCGTGAACGCGCCGGTCTCGAACGCCACGTCCACCTCGCGCAGGGCGTACACCTTCGCGTCTCCCTGGCCGTACACCTTCGTCAGGCCGTGCGCCACGACGGCGGGGGCGGCCCTGCGGCGGCTCCCTGCCTCGGTCTCGGTGATGGTCACGTCCGCTCCTTCAAGGGGTTGGGGAACGCGACTCACGCTACGAGCGAGATGTGCGGAAAAAATGGGCCCTGAGGAGGGATTTCGTATAGGCCGTGAGATGACGTCGGTCAAACTTTCGGCCGATGCACCCGGATCAGGTTCGCGGCCGGTGGGAGGGCACGACCAGCCCCGCCTCGTACGCGTACACGACCGCCTGCGCCCGGTCCCGCAGCCCCAGCTTGGCCAGCACCCGGCCCAGGTGTGTCTTCACGGTCGCCTCCGCCACCTCCAGCCCGGCGGCGATCTCCAGGTTCGACAGGCCGCGCGCCACCATCAGCAGCACCTCGCGCTCGCGCGGCGTCAGCCCGGCCCCGTCGGGCAGGTCCTGGTCCGGGAGGTTCGCGGCGAACCGGTCGAGCATCCGGCGCAGCGTGCTCGGCGCCATGACGGCGTCGCCCGCGTGCACCGCCCTGATCGCGTTCAGCAGGTCGTCCGGCGGCACGTCCTTCAGCAGGAACCCCGACGCGCCCGCCTTCACCGCCGCCAGCGCGTACTCGTCCAGGTCGAACGTCGTGAGGATGAGCACCTTGGGCCCCTGGATCCGGGCCGTCGCCTCGACGCCGTCCATGCCCGGCATGCGCACGTCCATGAGGACGACGTCCACGTCGGTGCCGCGCAGCACCTCCAGCGCCCGCGCGCCGTCGCCCGCCTCGGCGACCACCTCGATGTCGGGCTGCGCCGCCAGCACCATCCTGAACCCGGCGCGCAGCAGCTCCTGGTCGTCGACCAGCATCACCCGGATGGGGGCGCCCTCCCCGCCGCTCATCAGGCGGCCCTGGTCGCGGGGACGGGCAGCCGGGCCAGCACCTCGAACCCGCCGCCGGGACGCGGCTCCGCCGACACCGCCCCGCCGTACATGCCGACCCGCTCCCGCATCCCGACCAGCCCGTGGCCGTCGTGGCTGCGCGGCGCCGCCGCGCCCCGCCCGTCGTCGCTCACCCGCACCACCAGCTCCGGCCCTCCGTACGTGAGCTCCACCAGCGCGCGCGCCCCCGGCCCGCCGTGCTTGAGCGCGTTCGTCAGGGCCTCCTGGACGATCCGGTACACCGCGAGCTGCTGCCCCTCCGGCAGGTCGCGCGGCACGCCCGACACCCGCAGCCGCGCCGGCACGCCCGCGCCGCGCACCAGCTCCTCAAGCTGGGCGAGCCCCGGCTGGGGCGTGTAGTCGGTGCCCGTCGCACCGCTGCCGCGGTCCTCGGGGTCCTCGCGCAGCACGCCGACCAGCCGCCGCATCTCGGCCAGCGCCTCCCGGCCGGTCCTGGAGATGTTCCGCACGGCCTGACGGGCCTGCTCGGGGGAACGGTCGATGGCGTAGCCGGCGCCGTCGGCCTGGACCACGATGACGCTCACGTGGTGGGCCACCACGTCGTGCAGCTCCCGGGCGATCCGCGCCCGCTCCGCCGTGGCCGCCAGCCGCGCCTGCTGGTCGCGCTCGCGCTCGGCCCGCTCGGCGCGCTCCTCCAGGCCTTCCAGGTAGCGGCGGCGCGTGTTGGCGTACAGGCCGGTCAGCCAGGTGGTCACGACGAAGATGGAGCCGCTGAAGAACATGCTGAACGAGACCTGGTTCCAATGCACCAGCACGAGGTACACGCCCAGCTCGGCCACCAGCCCCGCCGCGAGCGCCCACCAGAACGCGCGCTGGTAGGCCACCGACCACAGCGCCACGAGCACGGCGAGGTTCGCCGGCACGGGATCGAACCCCAGCGCCCACTGGACGAAGCAGACCAACGCCACGGCCCCGAACACCGCCAGCGGCCTGCGCCGCTGCCACAGCAGCGGCACGATGAGCAGCGCCGACAGCACCAGGTATCCGGCCAGGTCCGGCGTGGCGCCGGGGCCCTGAACGGTGCCGTCCGCGTACGGCCGGACGGTGATCAACGCCAGCACCGCGAGCGGCGCGCCCCGGAGGGCATCCATGACCTTCGCATGGCGCTTCGACCACGCATGTACCCTGCCGAACACATCCTTACGATACGTACGGCCTGCCGGGAGTTTGTCCGCCTGAAGGGGGAAGTGCGCGTACGACCCAGGTCTTACGCCAGCCTTACGACGGTATGGGCATAGTTGACCTTGGGAGCGCCCCCTTATGGGGCAGTAAAGGGAGATCGTGATGGCGGATCATGATCGCGAAGCTGGGTCGCGCGGCGAAGAGGAAGCGCCGCGCGACCCGGTGTCCGGACAACGACCTCCCCCATCAGGAGCGGACGCCCCGCGCGAGCAGCCCCCCGCGGCGCACACGAGCCCCGGCTGGGGACCGCCTTCTCCGCCTCCGCGGCCGGACCCGTCCTTCCGCGACTTCCTGCGCCAGAAGCCGGCCCAGATCATCGGCGCGGGCCTGATCGGTCTGGTCATCGGCGGCCTGCTGGGCGGCACCGCGGTGGCGCTCGTCGCCGGTGTCACCCACCACGACCGCGCCTCCCACTGGGACGACCGGGCCCGCCGGGGCCCCTACCGCGGCTGGGAGCTCCACCCGGGCCTCCACCCGAACTGCCGCCCGGTCCCCGGTGGCACGTACTGCGGCGACGCCGCCCCGTTCCCGCCGGGGCTCACCGCGCCCGCCGTCCCGCCGACGCCCGTCCCCAGCGCCTCGCTTCCCCCCACCTCGCTCCCCACCGCCCCGCCCCCGTTCACCCCGACCCCCACCCGCACGGGCTGACCCGGAGCGCCAGGCCACCACGGCGGCCGGAAATGTCGGTGGGAATTCCTAAGGTGCTTCCATGCCATCCGCGCATCCATCTTCGGAAGAGCTGGCCCGCCTGGTGAGTCGCGTCACGTCCGTGAGCGGGCTCCTCGCCGAGCTGGGGCTGAAGAACTCGGGTGGCCGCCGCGCCGGCATGCGTCGGAAATTGGACCAGTTGGGCATCGACACCACGCATTTCCGGCGAGGGGCCGCAGTCACGTATACGCCGGAAATCCTCGCCGGGGCGGTCGCCGCGTCGACGAGTGTCAACGGAGTTCTGGATTATCTCGGCATCACGCGCAGCGGTGGCGCGCATTCGCACATCAGCCGGCGCATCAAGGCCGCCGGCATCAGCACGTCCCATTTCTCGGGCCTTTCCGGTGCGTTGAATCCGGCGGCCGAGTTCGGTGACGACGCCCTGGCTGAGGCGGCTCGCGGCGCGAAGAGCATGCGAGAGATTCTCCGGCGGCTGGGCCTGCCCGGAAGCGCTGCGGCACGCGAGCGCGTCCGGCGGCGGTTGCGCGCGGCGGAGATACCGGAGCCCACCGCCTACCGGCGGCTTGGTCTTGACGAGGCGGAGGTCCGGTCGGCCGCCAGGGACGTGCGCTCCGTCGCGGAGCTGATGCGGCGACTGGGGCTCGCCTCCGGAGAGGCGAACCGGAGGCGCGTGCTGCGATGCCTGGGACGTCACGGCATCGACACCACGCACTTCCGGCGCGAGCTCACCAGCGTCGCGCTCGGCGGCTCCTACCGCGATCCGACGGCCGTCCTGGTGGTGCGTCCACCTGGCACGGGCCGAACTCCCGGCGCCAGGCTACGCCGTGCCCTGCGGGCGCTGGGGGTGCCTGCGGTGTGCGCGCGATGCGGTGGTGGAGAAACCTGGCAGGGGCAGCCGTTGACGTTGGAGGTGGATCACGTCAACGGCGATCCGCTGGATAACCGCAGCGATAACCTTCGGCTGTTGTGCCCGAACTGTCATTCGCAGCCCCCGACATTTGCGGGCAGGAATCGTGGGTCAACGCGTCGATGAATGTGCGGGCGGGGGGACTCGAACCCCCACAGTGTCGCCACCAACAGGACCTAAACCTGCCGCGTATGCCATTTCGCCACGCCCGCTCAACTCCCGCCGTGGCGGGCTCCGGACAGTTTAGCGTCCCGGCGGGAGCGTGGGCATACCTGTTCGCGCCCTACGCTGCGGAGGTCCAGCCCCGGGCGGGCCCCGGAAAGGGCCCGCCGGGTGGGGTGGTCAGGCGAGGCCGAGCTTCTTCTTCAGGGACGCGACATGGCCCGTCGCCTTCACGTTGTAGAGCGCCTGCTCGATCTTGCCGTCCGCGTCGATGACGAAGGTCGAGCGGATGACGCCGACGACCTCCTTGCCGTACAGCTTCTTGGTGCCGTACGCGCCGTACGCCTGGTGGACGTCCAGCTCCGGGTCGGACAGCAGCGGGAACGTCAGCGCGTCACGCTCGACGAACTTGTCCAGCTTGCCGGGCTTGTCCTTGGACACGCCGAGGACGGCGAATCCCTCCCCGGTGAGCTGCGCGAGGTTGTCGCGGAAGTCGCACGCCTGCTTGGTGCAGCCCGGTGTCATGGCGGCCGGGTAGAAGTAGAGGATCACGCGCTTGCCGCGGAAGTCGCCCAGGGAGACGGTGTTTCCGCCCGCTGCGGGTAGCGTGAACTCGGGCGCGGCGTCGCCGGGCGCGAGCTTGGTTTCGGTCATGGGCCCTCCTGAGTTCGTCCAGCAAAACCTACCGGGCCGGTACGCCGGACCGCCCGCCGTGCCGCGCGGGATGCCGACCTGACAGACTGATCACGACCAGAGCCGGCGTGCTCGTCCGCGACCCCCGAAGCGGGCGCCGACATGAGCCGGCCGACCGGAGCGTGGTCGAGAGGAGAGCCATGGCAGACACCGATCCCGACGAGCTGGAGCGGCGGATCGCGCGGACCCGCGCGGAGTTGGCGCAGACGGTCGACGCCATCGCCGATCGCGTGAGCCCCAAGCGGGTGAAGGAGCGCACGGTCGCCGATGTGAAGGCGCGGGCCGGGCAGTTCGTCGTGTCCGTGGGCGACGCGCTGGGAGTGACGCAGCGGCCGGCGCCGGGCGAGGACTCCGAGCGGCTGTGGGACGACGAGCCGCCCGAGCTGGGGCCCGTGCTGATCGGGGTGGGGGCCGTGCTGGTGATGGGTGCCGCGATCGCGCTGTGGCGGCGCCGCCGCCGCTGAGGCCGGGCGCCCCCGGCGGGACCGGGCCAGAAGGCCAGAGGATCAGAGCGCCAGGGGCCAGGGAGTAGAGGGGCGGAGGGCAGGGTCAGAGGAAGGTCTTGCCCTCGCCCCGGTACGTGGGGGCCGTGCCGACGACCTCGTCGCCGTCGATGAGGTGGAGCTCTGCGAAGCGTTCGCACAGCTCGCCCGCCTTGGCGTGGCGGAACCACACCCGGTCGCCCACCCGCAGGTCCTCCGCGGCCTTGCCGAGCAGCGGGGTCTGCACCTCCCCGGCGCCCTCGTCGGGCGCGTAGCGCAGGCCCGGCGGCAGGTACGGCTGGGGGAGGCGGCTGGGACCTGGCGGGCCTGAGGCGAGGTAACCGCCGCCGAGGACCGTGATCGTGTCCGGGGCCGGCCGGCGGACCACCGGCAGCGCGAAGAGCGCCGCGGGACGGCCGGTGAAGGCCCGGTAGAAGTCGAACAGGCGCGGGTGGAAGAACCCGGAGCCGGCCGCGACCTCGGTGACGGCCTTCTCGCGGACCGTGCGCTCGATGGAGCCGGTGCCGCCGCCGTTGACGAAGTCGAGGTCGCAGAGCCGGCTGACGGCGTTGACGACGCGGCCGCGGCGCAGGACGAGCTCGCGGGCCGAGCGCCGCTGCATGACGCGGATCGCGCGGGTCATCGCCGGGTTGCCGGGCGGGTCGTCGCCCACCCCGGCGATCTGCGCCTCGTACGCCATGAGGCCGGACAGCCGGAACCCGGGCCGCTTGGCGATCTCGGCGGCCAGGTCGGCGGCCTCCTCGGGCTCGCGGATCGTGGAGCGCAGCGCTCCCGCCCGAAATTTCCCGCCAAGGGCGACATACCCAGCGTCGATGTCGAGACATATCCGTATCTCGGGGCGGGGATGGACGGCCGCCACCGCGTCGTCCACGTAGTCCAGGTGCTCGGCCGAGTCCACGGTCACCGTGATCTCCCGCGCCAGGCGCGGATCGCCGGCCAGGGTCGCCAGCGCGGCCCGGTCCGCCGTGGGGTAGGCCACCAGGATGTCGGCGAACCCGCAGCGCGCCAGCCACAGCGCCTCCGGCAGCGTGAAGGCCATCAGCCCGCGGAAGCCCTCCATGGCCATGATGCGTTCGAGCACGGGACGGCAGCGGATCGACTTGGTCGCGACGCGGATCGGCTTGCCGCCCGCGCGCCGTACGAGGTCGGCGGCGTTGGCCCGCAGGGCGTCGAGGTCGAGGACGGCGAACGGCGGGTCCAGCGTCGCGGTGGCGCGGTCGTAACGCGGGCGGGCGTCCATACCAGCAGCGTAACCGCATATCGGGCAATTGAACATGAGGGAAATTCATGTTGCCCGGACACCCTTGTAATGATCGGGCAAACCGGCGGCGAGGGCATGATCCATGCGATGCCCGGCCCGTGTACCTGTGGTCGGTGTGATGAGCACGCTCCAGCAGCTTCTGCCCGGAGCCCTCCTGCCCGCGCAGGAGAGCCCCCTCCTCCGCTCCACCCGCGCGCTGAGACCGGCGCGCACCCCGGCCGGTGCGGTGGTCGCGCTGGCGCTCACCGTCTGCCTCGGCCTGTCGGCCGCCGAGATCGTCACGGCGTTGGTGGGCAAGCCCCTCGGCCTGCTGCCGCTGGAGCGCCTGATCGACCTGGCGGGCCGGCACGCCTGGGCCGAGCTGCGCACGGGCGCGCTCTGGACCGCCGGCGCGGGCGCCGCCCTGCTGCTGCTCGCCGTCGTCCCGGGCCGCTGCCGCCTGGTGCCGGTCGAGACGTCCGACCCGAACATCGTCATCGGCATCACGCGCGTCGGCCTGCGCCGCACGCTGCGCGCCGTGGCACAGGAGGTCGAGGGCGTGTCACGGGCCCGCGTACGGCTGCGCCGGCGCACCATCGAGGTGACGGTGACGACCGGCGCGGAGAGCACCGGCGCGATGCTCCGCCAGGTGGGCGCCGCCGTGGGCGACCGGCTGGCAGGCGTCGGCACGCTCGGCACGGGAGAGGTCGTGGTCCGGCTGCGCAGGAGGCGGTGGTGAACCACAAAAGGGGGGCGCTGGTGAGCCCGAAGTGACCGGAGGGAGACGCTGGTGAGCCGGGAGGGGCACGGGTGAGACAGTACGCAGGCAACCGGGTCGGGCTGGCCGTCGTGGGCGCGGTGCTGGTGCTCCTGGGCGCGTACGCGTGGCTGCGCGCCGATGACAGGCTCGGGGGCCTATCGCCGCGGGCCAAGGTGCTGCCGGAGCAGACGGCGCAGATCGTCGCCGCCCAGTCGTGGACGCTGTGGGCCGCAGCCCTCGGGCTGATGCTGCTCGGCCTGGTCTCGCTCCGGTGGCTGCTGCTCTGCCTGGGATGGGGCCGCCGCGGGGTGCGCTCCGGCACGGGCACGGCCATGCTCTGCGTGGGGCTCAAGGACGTGGACGGGCTGAGCCGTACGGGGGTGCGCGTCGTGGGTGACGGCGACCACCTGCGCATCGCCGTCACCTGCGCGCCGTCGGCGGACGTGGGCGCGATGGTGGGCAAGCTGGACAAGGAGGTCGTGGGCCGCATCCGCCGCGAGGTCCGCGACGACGACATCGGCACGGTCGTCCGCCTCCACGTCCGCCGCTGAGCATGACGGGGGACGACCGCGCCGCAGAAGCCCAGCGGCCCGTGACGGGGGACGACCCCCCAGCAGCGCTCAGCACTCGATGACGTTGACGGCCAGGCCGCCGCGCGAGGTCTCCTTGTACTTGTCGAGCATGTCGGCCCCGGTCTGCCGCATCGTCTTGATCGCCTTGTCGAGCGCGACGAAGTGGCGGCCGTCGCCGCGCAGCGCGATGCGGGCCGCGGCGATCGCCTTGATGGAGGCGACCGCGTTGCGCTCGATGCACGGGATCTGCACCAGGCCGCCGATCGGGTCGCAGGTCAGCCCGAGGTTGTGCTCGATGCCGATCTCGGCCGCGTTCTCGACCTGCTCGGGGGTGCCGCCGAGCACCTCGGTCAGCCCGGCCGCGGCCATGGAGCAGGCCGAGCCGACCTCGCCCTGGCAGCCGACCTCGGCACCCGAGATGGAGGCGTTCTCCTTGAACAGCACGCCGATCGCCGCGGCCGTGAGCAGGAAGCGGATCACGCCCTCGTCGTCGGCGCTCGGGACGAACTTGGAGTAGTAGGTCAGCACGGCCGGGATGATGCCGGCGGCGCCGTTGGTGGGAGCGGTGACGACGCGCCCGCCGGCGGCGTTCTCCTCGTTGACGGCCAGGGCGAACAGCGACACCCAGTCCATCGCCCGCAGCGGGTCGTCGCCGGACGCCTCCGCCTGGAGGCGGCGGTGGAGCTGGTTGGCCCGGCGCTTGACCTTCAGGCCGCCGGGCAGGACGCCCTCCTTGGCGATGCCCCGCCGCACGCACTCGGCCATGACGCGCCACAGGTTGAGGATGGCGGAGCGGATCTCCTCCTCGGAGCGGCCGAACGCCTTCTCGTTCTCCAGCATCAGCGCCGAGATCGACAGGCCCGAGGCGGAGCAGTGCTTGAGCAGCTCCTCGCCGGTGGTGAACGGGTACGGCAGGACGGTGTCGTCGGCCTTGATCCGGTCGGCGCCCGTCGCGGTCTCGTCCACCACGAAGCCGCCGCCGACGGAGTAGTAGACCTTCTCGCGCAGCACCGAGCCGTCCTCGGAACGGGCGGTGAAGCGCATGCCGTTGGGGTGGCCCGGCAGCGAGATCTTCCGCTCGAAGACGAGGTCCTCGCCCACGACGAACGGGATCTCGCGCGTGCCGTAGAGCTTGACCGTGCCGGAGGCGCGCATCGCGGCCAGGCGTTCGTCGACCGTGTCCACGTCGACCAGCTCCGGCTTCTCGCCCGACAGGCCGAGCAGGACCGCCTTGTCGCTGCCGTGGCCCTTGCCGGTCAGGCCGAGCGAGCCGTACAGGATGGCCTCGACGCGGCCCACCTGGTCGAGCAGGCCGTCCTCGTCCAGGCCGCGCGCGAACTTGTGCGCGGCGGCCATCGGGCCGCCGGTGTGGGAGCTCGACGGGCCGATGCCGATCTTGAAGAGGTCGAAGACGCTGATCGCCATTGATGTGCGCCCTTCAGCAGGGCCGGGGCCCGGTGGGCCCCGGCGGATGGGTCAGGACTCGCCCGAGGTCAGGGCTGTGTACTCCTCGGCCGAGAGCAGGTCCTCGGGGTCGCCCTCGACGCGCACGCGGAACATCCAGCCATCCCCGTACGGGTCGTTGTTGACCAGCGAGGGGTCGTCCACCACGGCCTGGTTGACCTCGACGATCTCGCCGCCGACGGGGGCGTAGATCTCGCTCACCGACTTGGTCGACTCCACCTCGCCGACGGAGTCACCGGGCTCGACCGTCGCGCCCACGTCGGGGAGCTGGACGTACACCACGTCACCAAGGGCCTCGGCGGCGTACGCCGTGACGCCGACGGTCACCGTGATGGCCTCGTCAAGGCCGGCCACCCACTCGTGCTCCTTGGTGTAGCTCAGCTCGTCAGGGATGTTGCTCACTTGTTCCTCCTGTAGAAGGGCAGCTCCACGAGGTCCATGGCCTCATGGCTGCCCCGGATGTCCACGGCCAGACCTTCGTCCGCCCCGGTGTCGACGTAGGCCATCGCGATGGGCCTGCCCAGGGTCTGGGAGGGGGCACCGCTGGTGACCTCGCCGACGACGGCACCGTCCTTGGTGACCGGGAACCCGTGGCGGGGCACCCGGCGGCCCCGGGCGACGAGACCGACGAGCCGGCGCTGCGGCGGCGTGTCCTTGACCGCCTCCAGCGCCGGCCTGCCGACGAAGTCGCCCGGCTTGTCGAATTTCACCACTCTGCCCAGCCCCGCGTCGAACGGGGTCAGCTCGGCGCTCAGCTCGTTGCCGTACAGCGGCATGCCGGCCTCCAGGCGGAGCGTGTCGCGGCTGGACAGGCCCGCGGGGCGCAGCCCGTACGGCTCGCCGGCTCGCGTGAGGGCGTGCCAGAGCGGCACGGCGTCCTCGTTGGCCACGAACAGCTCGAACCCGTCCTCGCCGGTGTACCCGGTGCGGGCGATCAGTGCCTGCCGCCCGTCGACCACGCCGGGCAGTCCCGCGTAGTACTTGAGGCCGGGCAGGTCGGCGTCGGTGAGGGTGGCGAGGATCTCCTGGGCGCGCGGCCCCTGCACGGCGATCAGCGCGTACTGCTCCGAGCGGTCCTCGACCACCGCGTCGTACGACTTGGCGCGCCCGCCCAGCTCGGCGGCGACCTTCTCGTAGTTGGAGGCGTTGGCCACGACCATGAACTCTTCTTCGGCCAGCCGGTAGACGATGAGGTCGTCGAGCACCCCGCCCCGCTCGTTGACGATCATGGTGTAGCGGGCCCGGCCGGGCGCGAGCGCCGACAGGTGGCCGACCAGCGCGTAGTCGAGCGCCTCGCCCGCCTGCGGTCCGGTGACGAAGATCTCGCCCATGTGCGAGAGGTCGAACAGCCCGGCCGCGCCGCGGACGGCGTTGTGCTCGGCGGACTCGCTGCCGTAGCGCAGCGGCATCAGCCAGCCGGCGAAGTCGGTGAGCGTGGCGCCGAGACTCTCGTGAACGTCTCGCAACGGTGTGGGTCGGGACATTTCGCACCTCAGGGCAGGGTCGGATGCCAGGATCCTCCCCCTCTGTCATGGTTGCCTGAGAGCTTCGCCCGGGCTTTGCCGGACTTTCACCTTCGGCGAGGCCCGAAGGCCTGCTTTCCAGAGGTCACCTCGTCCGTGCGGTCCTTTGCCTTGAGAGGTTCGCGGGGAGGGCTTGCTCCTTCAGGGACCCTGGATGGCTGTCAGGGTGCTCTCCCGCACGGGTTCGCCGGTGATGTCCGCAAGCCTAGTGCCGTGACGGGGCTGTTGTCGCGTGCGCCCCCTCGGACCGGCGGGTCCGTATCAGCAGGCGCCCACCAGGGCCTCGAACAGCGCGCAGTCGGCCGCCGCCTCCGGATGCCACTGGACGGCCAGGGCGAACGGGTGCCCGTCCAGCTCCACCGCCTCCACCGTGCCGTCGCCGGCCGTGGCCGTCACGGCCAGCCCCCGCCCGAGACGGTTCACGGCCTGGTGGTGGTAGTGCGGCACCTCCACCGGCGCGGCGCCGAGCGCCTTGGCCAGCCGCGAGCCCGGCGCGGGCCGTACCGGCAGGTGGCCGAACACGCCCGGCCCGGGGGAGTGGTCCGTGTGGCCGACCACGTCCGGCAGGTGCTGGTGGAGGCTGCCGCCGAGCGCCACGTTCAGCACCTGCAGGCCGCGGCAGACCCCCAGGTACGGCAGCCCACGCTCCAGCGCCGCCGTCAGCAGCGCGAACTCCGCGTCGTCGCGGAAGCCCCGCACGTAGCCGGTGCGCTCGTGCGGCTCCTCGCCGTAGCGGGCGGGGTCGATGTCGCCCCCGCCGGCCAGGACGAGCCCGTCCAGCCGCGCCGCCACCGGGCCGGGCTCGCCGGCCGGCGGCAGCAGCACCGGCTGCCCGCCGGCCCGCACCACCTGCTCCACGTACATGAACGGCAGGAGCGCGGCTTCCAGCTCCCAGACGGTGTAGCGCGCCGGCTCCACGTACGTCGTGATGCCGATGACCGGACGGGACACGTTCCTCGTCCCCCTCAGAGCGGCGTCACGTACGCGCCGGAGATGCCCCCGTCGACGAGGAACTCCGACGCCGTGACGAACGACGCGTCGTCGCTGGCCAGGAACGCCACCGCGGCGGCGATCTCCGACGCCTCGGCGAACCGGCCCACCGGCACGTGCACGAGCCTGCGCTGCGCCCGCTCCGGGTCCTTGGCGAACAGCTCCTGGAGCAGCGGCGTGTTGACCGGCCCGGGGCACAGGGCGTTGACCCGTATTCCCTCGCGGGCGAACTGCACGCCCAGCTCCCGCGACATGGCCAGCACGCCGCCCTTGGAGGCGGTGTAGGAGATCTGCGAGGTGGCCGACCCCATGACCGCCACGAACGACGCCGTGTTGATGATCGAGCCCTTGCCCTGCCGCCGCATGTACGGGATGACGTGCTTGCAGCACAGGTACACGCTCGTCAGGTTCACCTCCTGGACCCGCCGCCAGGCGTCGAGCCCGGTCTCCAGGATCGAGTCGTCGTCGGGCGGCGAGATGCCGGCGTTGTTGAACGCCACGTCCACGCTGCCGTACGTCTCGAACGCCGTCCGGTACATCCGCGCGACGTCGTCCTCGCTGGTCACGTCCGCCCGCACGAACAGCCCGCCGACCTCGGCCGCGGCCTTGGCGCCCGCCTCCTCGTCGACGTCCACGCACACGACCCGCGCGCCCTCCTGGGCGAACCGGCGTGCCGTGGCCAGCCCGATGCCGCTGCCCGCGCCGGTGACGACGGCGACCCGGTCCTGCAAACGCTGCATAGGTGAGCTCACTCCCAGGAGATGAAGACGTTCTTGGTCTCGGTGAAGGCGGACAGGGCGTCGGGGCCGAGTTCGCGGCCGAGGCCGGACTGCTTGAAGCCGCCGAACGGCGTCCAGTAGCGCACCGACGAGTTGGAGTTGACCGACAGGGCGCCGGCCTCGACCGCACGGGCCACGCGCAGCGCCCGGCCGACGTCGCGGGTCCAGATGGAGCCGCTCAGGCCGTAGCGGGTGTCGTTGGCGATCCGGACGGCCTCCGCCTCGTCGGTGAACGAGACGACCGACACGACCGGGCCGAAGATCTCCTCGGTGAAGGCGCGGTCGGTGACCTTCGAGGTCAGGACCGTCGCCGGGAACCAGTAGCCCCTGCCCTGCGGGCACGTCCCCTGAAGGTGGGGCTCGCCGTCCACGAAGCCGCGCACGCGTTCGAGGTGCTCGGCGCTGACCAGCGGCCCCATCTCGGTGCTCTCGTCGAGCGGGTCGCCCACCTTGACCCCCAGGACGGCCGGCGTGAGGCGTTCGAGGAACTCGTCGTAGACCTCGGCCTGGACGAGCAGCCGGGAACGGGCGCAGCAGTCCTGGCCGGAGTTGTCGAAGACCGCGTAGGGCGCGGTCCGGGCGGCCTTGTCGAGGTCGGCGTCGGCGAAGACGATGTTGGCCGACTTGCCGCCGAGCTCCAGGGTGATGCGCTTCACGTGGGCCGCGGCCTTGGCGGCGATCTCCTTGCCCACCTCGGTCGAGCCGGTGAACACGATCTTGGCCACGTCCGGGTGCTCGACCAGCCTGGCTCCCGCGACCTCCCCTGCCCCAGGCAGGACCTGGAGCACCCCCTCGGGGAGGCCCGCCGCCAGGGCCAGCTCGGCCAGCCGCAGCGCGGTCAGCGGGGTCCACTCGGCGGGCTTGACGATCACCGTGTTGCCCGCCGCGAGCGCCGGGGCGACGCCCCAGCTCATGATCAGCATCGGGAAGTTCCAGGGCACGATGACCCCCACGACGCCCAGCGGCTCCTGGAACGTGACGTCCACGCCCCCGGGCACCGGGATCTGCTTGCCGTGGTTGCGCTCGGGTGCGCCCGCGTAGAAGTGGAGGACGTCACGGACCGCGCCCGCCTCCCAGCGGGAGTTGCCGATGGGGTGGCCGGCGTTGGCCGTCTCCAGCCGGGCCAGCTCCTCGCCGTGCCGGTCCACCAGGTCGGCGAAGCGGCGCAGCAGCCGCGCGCGGTCGCCGGGCGCCACCTCCCGCCAGGACGCGTAGGCGCGCCTGGCACGCTCCACCGCCCGGTCCACCTCGGCCGCGTCGGCCATCTCGACGTCGGCGACGACCTCCTCGGTCGCCGGATTGATGATCTTCATATCGTGTCCGTCACAGTCCGTCACATCCGTTCGAAGCCGCGGAACAGCTCCCAGTCCGTCACCGCCGCCTCGAAGGCGGCCAGCTCCACTCGGGCCGCGTTCGCGTAGTGCGCCACCACGTCCTCGCCGAACGCCTCGCGGGCCGGCTCGGAGCGCTCGAACAGCGCCAGCGCGTCGCGCAGCGTGTGGGGCACGGTCTCTGCGTCCGAGGCGTAGGCGTTGCCCTCGAACGGGTCCTCCAGCGGCAGCTCGTTCTCGATGCCGTACAGCCCGGCCGCGACCAGCGCCGACACGGCGAGGTACGGGTTGACGTCGCCGCCCGGCACGCGGTTCTCCACGCGCAGCGACTCCCCGTGGCCCACCAGGCGCAGGGCGCAGGTGCGGTTGTCCAGGCCCCACTTGACCGCGGTCGGTGCGAAGCTGCCCGGCACGTACCTCTTGTACGAGTTGATGTTGGGCGCGAACAGCAGCATGAGCTGCCGCAGGCAGGCGAGCTGCCCGGCGACGAAGCGGGCGCCGAGCTGCGACATCCCGTGCGGCCCGTCGCCCGCCATGACCGGCTCGCCGTCGAGGCCGCGCACGGAGATGTGGACGTGGCAGGAGTTGCCCTCCCGCTGGTTGGGCTTGGCCATGAAGGTGATCGAGCGGCCCTCCTGGGCGGCGATCTCCTTGGCGCCGTTCTTGTAGATCGCGTGGTTGTCGCAGGTGCGCAGCGCCTCGGCGTAGCGGAAGGCGATCTCGTGCTGGCCCAGGTTGCACTCGCCCTTGGCCGACTCGACGTACAGGCCGGCGCCCTCCATCTCGCGCCGGATCCGGCGCAGCAGGGGCTCCACGCGGGCGGTGCCGAGCAGGGAGTAGTCGACGTTGTAGAGGTTCGCGGGCGTCAGGTCGCGGTAACCGCGCTTCCAGGCGTCCTCGTAGGTGTCGTCGTAGACGACGAACTCCAGCTCGGTGCCGACGTAGGCGGCCAGGCCGTGCTCGGCCAGGCGGGCGAGCTGGCGGCGCAGGATCTGCCGGGGTGAGGCGGTCACGTCCGTGCCGTCCTCCCACACCAGGTCGGCCAGGAGCATGGCCGTGCCCTCCTGCCACGGGACGCGGCGCAGCGTGGACAGGTCGGGCCGCATGACGAAGTCGCCGTAGCCGCGCTCCCAGGACGACATGGCGTACCCGGAGACGGTGTTCATGTCGACGTCCACGGCCAGCAGGTAGTTGCAGCCCTCCGAGCCGTGGTTCAGGACCTCGTCCAGGAAGAAGCGCGCGGACAGCCGCTTGCCCTGCAGACGGCCCTGCATGTCGGCGATCGCCAGCAGCACGGTGTCGATCCGCCCGGCCGACACCTCCTCGCGCAGCTCCTGCACCCCGAGGAGGCCCGGGGTGTAACCGGGTCTGTCGCTGGGCCTGCCGGGCGTGCTCGGCTCGCTCACGTGCTCACTCCCGTCCGGCCGACGCGCTTTCCCGCTGATTGGGCTAGTGTCAGACCATTGATGTGCATGATGCGATGAATTGTCAAGACCCGAGGACACGTTGGACGAGTCTGCGCGTTTGATGACGGTGCTCCGCCCGGTACGGGCGGGCAACGCCTTCGAGGAGACCGTGGAACGGCTGCTCCAGGCCATCAAGCTCGGCGTGGTCCCGCCGGGAGCCAAGCTTCCGCCCGAGCGCGAGCTCGCCGTCCGGCTCGGCATCAGCAGGGTGACCCTGCGCGAGGCCATCCGCGCGCTCCAGGAAGCCGGCTATCTCGACGTACGGCGGGGCCGCTACGGCGGCGCGTTCGTCACCTATGTCCCGCCCCAACCCGGCGCGGGCGACCTGCGCCGCGTCGTGGCCGACATGGGCACCGCCGACCTGACCGACGCGCTGACGTTCCGGATGGCGGTGGAGTGCGGCGCCGCGGCCGTGCTCGCCGCGAGCGAGCTCACCGACGAGCGGCGGGCGGTGCTGCGCCGCCGGCTCGCCGACCTCGACGGGGCCCGCGTCGAGGACTACCGCCGCCTCGACACCGCCTTCCACCTGTCCATCGCCGAGCTCACCGGCTCGGCGCTGCTCGCCGCCACCTGCGCGGACGCCCGCCTGCGGGTCAGCGACCTGCTCAACGCCATCCCGATGCTCCAGGTCAACCTGGAGCACGCCGCGAGCCAGCACCAGGCGATCGTCGCCGCCATCCTCGCGGGCGATCCCGAGGCGGCCCGCCGCGCCGTCGCCGAGCACCTGGAGGGCACCGCCGCGCTGCTCCGCGCGTTCCTCTCCTGACGCCCCGTCCGGGGCGGCCGATTGGGTACAAGCCCGCCCATGGCGGCAGACTCGTAGCATCGAGGACGAAGGTCATGGGGAACTGGTTCCAGCAGAGCATCATCGCGACGGGACGGCTGCCGCTGTTCTGTTACTTCGTCGCGCTCATCGTCTCGTTCATCGCCACCCGCATCAACGTGCGCCTGATCAGGGCGAAGGTCGGCTGGTTCCGCGACGTCAACGTCGGCGAGATGCACATCCACCACGTGGTCTTTGGCGTGGTGCTGATGCTCGTGGGCGGGGTCACCGGACTGATCGTCTCGTCGGCGTCGCAGGTCGGCTACGCCGCCGCGGCGTCGATCTTCGGGATCGGCTCGGCGCTCGTGCTCGACGAGTTCGCGCTCATCCTCCATCTGCACGACGTGTACTGGGAGGAGGAGGGCCGCACGTCGGTGGACGCGGTGTTCGTCGCGGTCGCCGTCGCGGGGCTGCTGCTCACCGGCCTCCGGCCGCTGACCTGGGACTACGGTACGCCGGTCAACCCCGCGCTGCTCATCGTGGCCAACCTGGCGCTGGCCGTCGTCACGCTGCTCAAGGGCAAGATCTGGACCGGGCTCGTGGGGCTGTTCGTCCCGGTGCTGCTGGTGGTCGGAGCCGTACGGCTGGCCCGGCCGGGGTCGCCATGGGCGCACTGGTTCTTCGTGGGGCGCTCGCCGCGCAAGATGGCCAAGGCGGTCCACCGGGAGGAGGTGTGGCGGCGCCCCGTGATCACCGCCAAGATCGCCTTCCAGGAGTTCCTGTCGGGCCGTCACGACCTGCCGTCCACGCGGCGCGGGCGGCGGCTGCCCTGACGCCCGCGGACCCGGACGTGCCCGAGGCCGGCTGACGGCGCACCTCCGTCGCGGAGTCCCGCGCGTCAGGCGCCGATCCTGAGGAGCTTGCCGAGGAGCGTGCTCAACTGGCCACGCTCCTCGGCGAGGGAGGAGGTCCTGCACTGGGACCGGTGGTGATCGAGCGGGGCGTCCCTCTCACCTCCGACCGGCTCCCGTAGGTGGCATCCGCCATGACGGCGATCCCGGTCTCAGGCCGATGCGCTGGGGGGTCTGGAGTTCGCCTGCTCGGTGTGGATGACGGGCAGGAGCGCGGGGCGCTTGGCCGTGCGGCCGTCGCCGGAGGAGCGGCCGCGCAGGCGCCGGTGGATCCAGGGCGCCACGAACCCCGTCACCCAGCGCAGCTCGGCGCCCGCCGCCCGCCACGGCGCTGGCCGGGGGAGCACGGGCAGGGGAAGCGTCCACGAGTCGTCGCTGCCGGGCAGCCCGAGCGCGTGCGCCATCGCGGCGGCGATGCGCGCGTGGCCGAGCGGGGTGGCGTGCAACCGGTCGCTGCCCCACAGCCGCGCGTCCGTGATCGCCGGGTGCGCGAACGAGTCCACCACCAGGACGCCGTGGCGCGCGGCGGCGGCCACGATCCGGGCGTTCAGGTCGATCACCCGGGGCAGCAGCGGCCTGGCCAGCGGCACGAGCCTGCCGAAGTCCGGGAAGGTGACGGTGACGACGGTCGCGCCCGCGCCGGTGAGCGCGGCGAACATGTCCTCCAGCGCCCCCGCCACGGCGGCGGCGTCGAACCGGGGCCGGATCAGGTCGTTCATGCCCGCCATGACGGTCGCCAGGTCGGGCCGGAGCGCGAGGGCGGGGGCGAGCTGCTCGTCGCGGATCTGGGCGGCTAACCGGCCGCGCACGGCCAGGTTCGCGTACAGCAGGCCGGGCTCCTCGCGGGCGAGGTCCTCGGCGAGCCGGTCGGCCCAGCCGCGCAGGCCGGCGGCGTCGTCGCCGTCGCCCAGGCCCTCGGTCTGGCTGTCGCCGAGGGCGACGTAACGCGCATAGCTCATCGCGGTCTCCTGTCGGTGGTCATCGCGGAGTCCTCTCGGCTCCTCGCGGAGTTCTCTCGGCTCATCGCGGGGGCCTCTCGGTGGCCGGGGCGGGGATCGGTGCGGGGACGGGTGCGGTGGAGGCGCGTTCGGTGAGGACGCGGGCGGTGGACAGGCACCAGTCGCGCACCTCGCGCTCCAGGCGGCGGCCCGCCAGGCACGACAGGTACGGGCCGACGCGGTCGCCGTGGCGCAGGAACTCCTCCTCGGCCAGGTCGCCCCGCAGGTGGCGCAGCGTCCGCTCGAACAGCTCCAGCTTGGCCGCGGCCTCCTCCGCCCGCTCGCGGAGCTGGGCGATCACGGGGGCCGGGTCGAGCCGGTCCACGGCGTGAACCTTGACGGTCAGGTCGTAGCGGATCAGCAGCGGCTTGCCGGGCGCGGCGGCGAAGGCGGCCAGCTCGCCGATCCCGGCCTCGGTGACCGTGAAGACCCGCTTGTTCGGGCGGCCCCGCTGCACGATCTCGCGCCCGCTGACCAGGCCGTCGGCCTCCAGCCTGGTCAGCTCGCCGTAGAGCTGCTGGGGAGCGGCGTACCAGAAGTTGGCGACGCCCACGTCGAAGATCTTGGCGAGCTGGTAGCCGCTGTACTCCCCGTCGAGCAGCGCCGCCAGGACGGCGTGTCGCAAGGCCATCGGCTACCTCAGATAGTCATGTCGATGACTAGTCACAGGCATGACTATAGGGAGGTCGCCGCCGGTACGCCAGGCCCTTGGCGCGTTCAGAGAGCGGTGACCGAGCGCAGGGCGAGGCCGGCGCCCAGCAGCACGACCATGACGGCCGTGCCGGCCGGGGCCAGGCCCGACAGGCGGGCCGCCAGCCGCTGCCCGGCCGAGGCCCGCCGTTCCAGACGGCCGACGAGCTTCACCAGCAGGAGGCCGGTGGCGGTGAGGGTCGCCGCCATGCCGAGGCCGTACGCCGTGACCAGTGCGACGCCGAACCAGGTGCGGCCCAGGCCGATCGCGCCGAGCAGCACGATCAGGGCCGACGGGCTGGGTACGAGCCCGCCCGCGATCCCCATGCCGAGCAGCCCGCCCCGCCCGCCTCCGTTCCGGCCTTCCCCCCGTTCGCCGTGTCCGTGCCCGTGTCCGTGCCCGTGCCCGTGTCCGTGCCCGTGCCCGTGTCCGTGCCCGTGCCCGTGTCCGTGCCCGTGCCCGTGCCCGCGCCCGTGCCCGTGGTCGTGGTGATGGTGATGGCGGTCGCGGCGGGAGGACAGCAGGAGGCGGGCGCCGATGACGGTGATCAGCACGCCGCTCGCCACCCCCAGCCAGGCCAGCACCGACTCGCCCGCCAGCGCCGTGAACGCGCTCAGCACCAGCCCCACCAGCAGCACCCCCGCCGTGTGGGTGGCCGTCACCGTGGCGCCCACCACCAGCGCGTCGCGCGGCCGGCCCCGGCGCCCGGCCAGGTACGCCGCCATGATCGTCTTGCCGTGGCCGGGGATCAGCGCGTGACCCGCGCCCAGCACCACCGCCAGGGCCAGCGCCAGCAGCCCCAGCGGCGCCGTCAGCCGGTCCGCCCCGACGAGCCCGGTGAACGTCCCGTCCACCGCCGCCAGCGCGTCACCGACCGGCCCGCCGATCGTGATCCCGCCCAAGGAGGACACTCCGGGCGCCGCGGCCCCGGTCGCCGCCTCCGAGCCCGGGACCGCGCCGGTGCCCGCGCCGCTGATCGTGCCGGTGACGGTGAAGGTCGCCGTGCGCTGGTCCAGGGGGTCGGCCAGCAGGTCCTGGGGGTACGCGCGCAGCTCGTGGCTGACGCTGACCGCGGGCACCGACGACGCGGCCAGCCGCACGCCGTCGCCCACGGCGGTGATCTCCCGCCAGCCGATCCGTTCCTGCTCGAACCCGTCCGCGAACGTCACCGCTCCGCCCCTCGGGAAGGCACCGGAGGCGGCCGGTGCGGTCAGCTCGCAGGTGAGGCGGCTGGTGCGCAGGCCGCCCTGGCCGGGCTGGTAGGCGAAACCCGCCCGCTCCACCCGCCACGGGACCGTCGCGCCGTCCACGGTCAGCCGCTGCGCGGCGGCCAGGTCCGCGCACCGCCGGCTCGCGTACGAGGCGTCCATCTGGGCCTGCGCCTGGAGGGTGGGCAGCTCGGCGGCGTCCACCACGGCCACGTTCCGCACCCGGCCGGGCTGGAAGCGCAGGCCGTTGTAGTGGTTCACGGTGAAGTTGCCCAGCGGGTGCGCCGGCACGGTCCCCGCCGCGACGGGGTGGGCCGAGGCGGGCCGGGCGAGCAGGACGGCGCCGGCCGGCGCTCCGAGGACGGCGGCGAGCAGCACGACGGCCACCGCGACGGCCACCGCGCGGCCCGAGGCCGCGAACGGCGGGAAGGTGGTGCCGGGCAGGGTCATGAGAACCTCGCGAGGGCGGGTAGGGACGGGTCGAAGCCGGGCCGCGACTCGGTCCCGCCGGTCGCCGGGCGCCCGGCGTCACCCGCGAGCGCGTGGTCACCACCGCCCCCGGGCGACGGCGAGGGTCTGTTCGCGAGCGCTTGCGTGGGTCCGTTTGCGAGCGCCTGCTCGGGTCCGTTTGCGAGCGCCTGCTCGGGTCCCCCTGCGAGCGCCTGCTCGACGCGGGCGCGGTGGTAGTGGAGCAGCGGGTTGCGCCAGCCCGTCGAGGTGGCCTTCACCGCGTACGGCAGCGCCGCCCGCGCGTCGCCCGCCCGGAACAGCGCCCAGGCCAGCGCGTCCGCCGCCACCAGGTTCGGGTTCCGGGCGTACTCGGCGCGGGCGTGCCGCACGGCCCGCGCCGGGTCGCCGTGGTCGGCCTCGAACTCGGCCCATGTCAGGTCGTCGCGCACCCCGGCCGACTCCAGCAGCCCGCGCTGGGCCCGCAGCAGCGTCCAGTCGGCGGGGCGGCCCGCCTTGGCGGCCGTCTCGCCCCGCTCGATGAGGTACTGGGGCAGCGGGAGCCGCTCGACCACCCGCTCGTACAACGACAGCGCCTCCGTCAGCCGGCCGCCGAGCGCCGCGACCCGCGCCTGCCCGGCCAGCGCCGGCGTGTACCCGGGGTCGGCCGCGAGCGCCCGGCCGTACTGGTCGGCCGCCTCCCGCAGGTCGCCGCCGTGCAGGGCCAGCTCGCCCAGGTAGTAGCGGACGTAGGCGACGTCGCCCGGGGTGTAGGCGTCGTCCAGGGCGTACTGGAGGAAGGACCGCGCGCCCTTCTGGTCGCCGCGCAGCTCGGCCGCGTACGACGCGCGGGCGAAGGAGGCGACGCCGGGCCGCAGGGCCATCATCCGGTCCACGGCCCGCCGGGCGCCGCGCAGGTCGCCGAGCTGGGTCCGCGCGTCGGCCAGCACCCCGTACGCCGCCGCCCCGTACGGGTTGACGGCGGTGGCGCGCTCGGCGAGGCGTACCGCGTCGGAGAACTCGTGGCGGCCGGCGGCGAGCGCGGCCCGCCCGGTGAGCACCGCGTCGTCCTCGGGGGCGAGCCTGGTGGCGGTGGCCAGCGCCCCGTCGGCCTTGACGTAGTAGGACGGGTCGCCGGTGACCCTGGCCTGGTCGACGTACTGGAGGCCGAGCAGCGCCCAGCCGCGGTGGTCGCCGGGCAGGCGCCTGAGCCGGGCCTGCAGCGTCTCGGCGGCCCGCGGCGTCCCGGCCGGGGGTGCCGCCCGCAGCCGCGGCGCGGTCGGCTGCGCGGGCGGGGCCGAGACCGCGACGGCGGTGAAGACCAGCGCGCCGGCCAGCACCGCGCCGCAGGCGAGGACGAGCGATCGCATCGAGTGCTCCGATGAGTCGTGGGGCGGCCGGACGGGCCGGACGGCGGGAGGCCGGCCGGTCGCGACGGGGAGGACGCGGCCGGCCGGCGGGCGGCGGACCCCAGGGTGGACGGGTCCGCCGGGAGGCCGCCCGGCCAGGAGAGGGAGCCGTGGGAGGGGCAGGGGCGGTCAGCGCTGGTTGACCGCGACGCCGCTCGGCAGCGGGATGTACGGGAACGAGCGCAGGATCGGCTTGTCGTTGGCGTCCACCTTGTCGGTCAGGGCCGGGATGAGCTTGCCCGACCGGGCGGCCCCGGCCAGCGCCTGGAGCTCGATGTCCACCACGTCGTCGCCGAGCCGCCGCCCGTTGGGGAAGCCCTGGAGGTCGCCCGCGAGCACGCCGAGCCGGTTGGGGTCCTTGGCCGGCGGGACCGTCATGTTGAGCCGCAGCATCTCGGCGGGGCGCAGCCGGCCGGCGTCCCTGTTGAGGGTCTGGGAGTTCAGGTCGGCCGCGATGGGCCCGTTGCCCTTGGCGACGCCGGTCAGGAAGATCTCCACCAGGTCGGCGCGGGGGGTGGCGGGTGCCTTGATGCCGTAGAGGGACTCCAGCAGCCGTGGCACCTCGGGGTCGGTGACCCGCTGGACCAGGGCCGCCACGTCGGCGTCCTTGGCGGGGGGCAGGGCGTTGAAGGCGTCCTTCAGGCCGGCCGGCGCCACGACCTCGTTGACCAGCGGGTTGCCGAGGCGGGAGACCTGGGTGTAGCCGCGGGGCCCCCACTTGTCGGTGGTCGACCAGACGCCGATCACCGGGTTGCGCCTGACGTCGCCCTTGAGCGCCAGGTCCGCGGCGGGCACCTGCACGGCCAGCGAGCTGACGTTGTAGCCCTTGGTGGTGTCCTGGCCGACCTCGGACAGGTTGCCGCCGTACAGCAGGTCGAACACCCGCAGGTCGAGGAAGAACGCCTCGTCGGCCTGGCCGGCGAAGACCTTGCCGCCGCCGGGCAGCCCGCGGACCGCCTGGGTGCGCAGCGTGCCGTAGTCGGGCATGGAGGCGGGGCCGACGTTGCTGGGCGCCACGACGCCGCCGGAGACGAGGGTCCTGACGCCGTGACGGGTGATGCGCCTGAGGGTGTAGCGCTGGCGGAAGAGCAGGTTCTCATCGTCGAGGGAGGTCACGGGGCCGTTGTTGTAGAGGAACGTGGAGGTGCCGCGGCGGTCCTCGTCGCGGAACGTCCACTGGTAGGTGATGTCGGGCCGGGCGTCGCCGTCGTTGTCGATCTTGATGTTGTAGCGCGACCTGGTGTCGAACGAGTAGAAGTTCGGCCCGCCGTTGGGCTCCTGGAACGGGATCCAGTTGGCCAGGAGCGTCACCGTGTCGGCCTTGTCGGGGCTGACGAAGGCGTACACGTCGGTGTTGTCGTTGCGCGGGTCGCCCGCGATCATCGGGGCCTCGCGGTGCGAGGAGGCCGTGCCCGCGTCCGTCCGGAGCAGCGCGAACGAGGAGGCGGTCAGCGCCGCCGCGACGCCCAGCCCGATCAGTGCGCGCCGGTTGATCCGGAGCTCCATGTTCGGTCCTTTCAGGGGTGCTGATGTTCGAGAGGTTCCGGCCGGGTTCCTCGAAGGGTGATACGTCGGCGAAGCGCGTTCGGATGTAAACGATCACCAGGTCTCCTCCTCGGGGAGGAGGCGTCAATCAAAGTTGACATACTTTGGTCGTCAATTTAGGTTGACGGGTGCGGAACGCCCGCGGTCGTTCGTTGGGCGCTTCAGGATGAATCGAGATGTGTCGTGAAAGGGGGCGTAGTGATCAAGGACCTGCTCGCCTATGTGCGCCCGCACCGGAAGATCCTCGTCATCGGGGCGTTAGTGGGCCTGGTCGGCTCGGTGGCGGGGCTGGCCATGCCGTTGCTGGCCAAGTACGTGGTGGACGCCTTCGGGCGCGGCGGGTCGATCGCCGGGCCGCTCGCCGGGCTGACCGTGGCCGTCGTGGTCGGCGCCGTGGTGTCGGCCGGGGGCAACTACCTCATGGAGCGCACCGGCGAGGGCATCGTGCTCGACGCCCGGCGCGGGCTCGTCGACCGGATGCTCCGCCTCAGGGTGGCCGACGTGGACCGGCTCAAGCCCGGCGACCTGCTGTCGCGGGTGACCGGCGACACGACGCTGCTGCGCGCCGTCCTGACCAACGGCATCGTGAACTCCATCGGCTCGGTCTTCATGCTCGTCGGGGCCGTGGTCATGATGGCCGCCATGGACGGCGTGCTGCTGCTCGTCACGTTGCTCGTCATCGTCGTGGTCGGCGGCATGACGGGTCTGATCATGCCGAGGATCCAGCGGGCCCAGCAGGAGGCGCAGGCCGCCGTGGGCGACATGGGCGCCGTGCTCGACCGGGCGCTCCAGGCGTACCGGACGGTCAAGGCGAACGGGGCCGAGGAGCGGGAGATCGCGGTCGTCGGTGAGGCCGCCGAGCGCGCTCGCGACCGAGGGCTCCAGGTGGCCGGGTGGACCTCGCTGGCCGGGGTGGCCACGTGGATGGCCGTGCAGCTCGCGTTCCTCAGCGTGCTCGCGGTGGGCGGCGCCCGGGTCGCGTCCGGGGCGCTGGAGATCTCCTCGCTGATCGCGTTCCTGCTGTACCTGTTCTACCTGGTGGCGCCCATCGGGCAGCTCGTCGAGGGGGCCGTCCAGCTCCAGCAGGGCCTGGCCGCGATGAAGCGCATCAAGGAGATCGAGGACCTGCCCGGCGAGCCGGTCGCCGTGCCGGCTCTCCCGGTGGCGGCCCCGGCGGCGGCGGAGCCTGTCGGGGTGCGGTTCGAGGACGTGGTGTTCCGGTACGGCGAGGACCGGCCGGCCGTCCACGACGGGGTGACCTTCGAGGTGCCGGCCGGTGGCCTGACCGCGCTCGTCGGACCGTCGGGTGCCGGCAAGTCCACGGTGTTCGCCCTGCTCGAACGCTTCTACGACCATCAGGCCGGGACCATCCTCGTCGGCGGGCGGGACATCCGTGACTGGCCGCTCGGCGAGCTGCGCGCCGCGTTCGGCTACGTCGAGCAGGACGCGCCCGTGCTCGCCGGCACCCTGCGGGAGAACCTGCTGTTCGCCGCCCCTGGCGCCGCCGAGGACGAGCTGTGGAGCGCGATCGCCCGCACCCGCCTCGACGACCTCGTGGCCCGGCTGCCCGAGGGGCTGGAGACACCCGTCGGCCACCGCGGCGTGCTGCTGTCCGGCGGCGAGCGGCAGCGGGTCGCGATCGCGCGGGCGCTGCTGCGCAGGCCGCGGCTGCTCCTGCTGGACGAGGCCACCTCGCAGCTCGACGCGGTCAACGAGCTGCGGCTGCGCGAGGTCATCGCCGAGGTCGCCACCGAGACGACCGTGCTCGTCATCGCGCACCGGCTGTCGACCGTGACCAACGCCGGCCGCATCATCGTCATGGAGGGCGGCGGCGTACGGGCGTCCGGCACCCACGAGGAGCTGGTCGGCCACGACGACCTCTACCGGGAGCTGGCCGCCACCCAGTTCCTGGTGTCCTGAGGCATTGTTACTCTTCCAGAGACATAGATGAATGCCTTCATTCAGGAGGTCGCATGAGCCGGACCGTGCGCGCGCCGCGAGGCACCACGCTCACCGCGAAGGGGTGGCCGCAGGAGGCCGCCCTCCGGATGCTCCAGAACAACCTGGACCCGGAGGTGGCCGAGCACCCCGAGCAGCTGGTCGTCTACGGCGGCTCCGGCCGGGCGGCGCGCGACTGGCCGTCGTTCGACGCGCTGGTCAGGACGCTGACGACACTGGAGGGTGACGAGACGCTGCTCGTCCAGTCCGGCCGGCCGGTCGGGGTGTTCCGCACGCACGAGTGGGCGCCGCGGGTCCTCATCGCCAACTCCAACCTGGTGCCCGACTGGGCGAACTGGGAGGAGTTCCGACGGCTGGAGGCGGCCGGGCTCACCATGTACGGGCAGATGACCGCGGGCTCCTGGATCTACATCGGCACCCAGGGCATCCTGCAGGGCACGTACGAGACGTTCGCCGCCGTCGCGGAGAAGAGGTTCGGCGGGACGCTGGCCGGGACGGTCACGCTCACGGCCGGTCTCGGCGGCATGGGCGGCGCCCAGCCGCTCGCCGTCACCCTCAACGGCGGCGTCGCCATCTGCCTCGACTGCGACCCGCGCTCGGTGTCGCGCCGCATCGAGCACCGCTACCTCGACGTCCAGGCGTCCTCGCTGGACGAGGCGCTGCGCCTGGCCTACGAGGCGCGCGACGCCCGCCGGCCGCTGTCCATCGGCGTCGTCGCCAACGCCGCCGAGGCCGTCCCCGAGCTGCTGGCCCGCGGCGCCGAGATCGACATCGTCACCGACCAGACCTCGGCGCACGACCCGCTCATGTACCTGCCGCTCGGTGTCGCCTTCGAGGACATGGCCGCCGAGCGTGACAAGGACCCGGCCGCCTTCACCCGCCGCGCCCGCGAGTCGATGGCCCGGCACGTCGAGGCCATGGTCGGCTTCAAGGACGCCGGCGCCGAGGTGTTCGACTACGGCAACTCCATCCGGGGCGAGGCGCAGCTGGCCGGCTACGCGCGGGCCTTCGACTTCCCGGGCTTCGTGCCGGCCTACATCCGGCCGCTGTTCTGCGAGGGCAGGGGGCCGTTCCGGTGGGCGGCGCTGAGCGGCGACCCGGCCGACATCGCCGCCACCGACCGCGCCATCCTCGACCTGTTCCCCGACAACGAGCCGCTGGCGCGCTGGATCCGCGCCGCCGGGGAGAAGGTCAGCTTCCAGGGGCTGCCGGCGCGCATCTGCTGGCTCGGCTACGGCGAGCGGCACCTGGCGGGCGAGCGGTTCAACGACATGGTGGCCTCCGGGGAGCTCCAGGCGCCGGTCGTCATCGGCCGGGACCACCTCGACAGCGGGTCGGTCGCCTCGCCGTACCGGGAGACGGAGGCGATGGCGGACGGCTCGGACGCCATCGCCGACTGGCCGCTGCTGAACGCCATGCTGAACACCGCCTCCGGCGCGGCCTGGGTGTCGATCCACCACGGCGGCGGGGTCGGCATCGGGCGCTCGATCCACGCGGGCCAGGTCACGGTCGCGGACGGCACGGCCCTGGCGGGGGAGAAGCTCAACCGCGTGCTGACCAACGACCCCGGGACGGGCGTGATGCGGCACGTGGACGCGGGATACGAGGAGGCGGCCGAGGTGGCGCAGGCGCGCGGGGTGCGCGTCCCGATGCGGGAGTCGTGACGGCGTCCCGGCGCGTGGCGGGCGGAGGGGTCTCCGCCCGCGCCGGGCACCGCCGATCCGGTGACCTGGGATGAAGATGTGGCACCCGTGGTGTTAGAGGTGGCGTGGTGGGTGGATATCACGGGGCGATGGAGTTGCTGCTGGACGGCCGGAGACTGTCGCCCGTGCAGCGCAGGATCGCCCACTACCTGTCCGAGCATCTCGACGAGGCCATCTTCCTGTCCAGCGTGGAGCTGGCCGAGCGGGCCGGGGTCAGCCAGCCGTCCGTGACCCGGTTCGCCATGGTGCTGGGGTTCGCCGGATACCCGGAGCTGCGGCAGGCGCTGCGGCCGATGGTGATGGGCGGCGCGGCCGAGGCGCCGCAGGACAGCCTGCTGCGCGGCGCCATCGACAACGAGATCCGCAACCTCACCCTGCTGCGCGAGCGGCTGTCGTCGCTGCCGCTGAAGGAGGCGGGGGAGGCGCTGGCCGCGACCGAGCCGCTGGTCGTCCTCGGGCTGCGCGTCTCCTCGGGGCTGGCCACCACGTTCGCCTACTACGCGCGCCGCGTCCATCCCGACGTGCGGCTGCTGACCCACGGCGGGTCGGAGCTGGCCGACGGGCTGCACGCCGCCCGCCGCGCCGGGGCCGAGTGGGTGGTGGCGGTGCTGCTGCCCCGCTACCCCGTGGAGGCGGTCCAGGCGCTGGAGTACGCGGACAAGCTGGGCCTGCGGACGGCGGTCATCACCGACAAGCCGGGCGTCCCCGCCGAGATCGTGCTGGACGCCCCCGTGGGGGACCGGCTGGTGTTCGACTCCCACGCGGCGCCGCTGGCTCTGGCCATGGCCCTGGTGGAGGCCATGGCCGACGCGGCGCCGCTGCGCACCCAGGCGCGGCTTGAGGAGTACGAGCGGATGACCGACGAGACGGGGACGTTCGTCCAGAACGACTGGCGTGATCCCGCGGACCGGTCCGCCTAACCGGCGATCGCGCGCAGGGAGCGTACGGACCAGGTGACGGTGAGCGCCGACAGCGCGAGCATGACGCCGAACGCGAGCGGGACCGACGGGTCGGTGAGGTGGCCGGCGAACAGCGCCCGCCCCGCCACCACCGGGTGGTACATCGGGTTGAACAGCGCCACCGTCCGCATCCACTCCGGGGCCAGCGTCATCGGCAGCAGCGCCCCCGACAGCAGCATGACGGGCAGGGCGAAGAACTGCATGGTCTGGGCCATGCCGTTCTCGTCGCGCAGCGACAGCGCCAGGCCGTAGCCGATTCCGGAGGCGAACAACCCGGTCAGGGCGATGAGCGCCACCATGACGGCCAGGCCGGGCAGGTCGGCCCGCATGCCCATGGCGAGGGCGATGAGGATGACCGCGACGGACTGCGCCACCAGCACCACCGCGTCGCGCAGGGTGCGGCCGAGCACGATCGACGGCCGCCAGGCGGGGCTGACCGCGATGCGCTCCAGCACGCCGCCGCGCAGCTCGTAGATCATGCCGTAACCGACGCCGATCGCGCCGAACAGCGCGGTGATCACCAGCATGCCCGGCGTGAAGGAGGTCAGCGCGGCGGCCGTCGATCGCCGGGCGGAGCCGGCCACCAGGGGACCGAACAGCAGCAGGTACACGACCGGCTGGACGATGCCGAACAGCGGCCAGATCGGGTTGCGGAAGGTGTTCCTCAGCTCGTGGCCCAGGAAGAGCAGGGTGTGGCGGATCACGCGGCGGCTCCCGTGTCGCGGAGCGAGCGGCCGGTCCTGGCCAGGAAGACGTCGTCCAGGGTGGACCGGTCGAGCGCGATCGAGGCCAGGCGCAGGCCGTGCTCCTCCAGGTCGCGCAGCATGGCGGGCAGGGCGTGCTCGCCGTCGTCCACGTAGACGCGCAGGACGTCGCCGTCCACGCGGGTCTCGCGGGCGTACGGCTTGAGCGCCTCGCCGGCCCGGCCGGGGTCGCTCACCCGCAGCGTCACCACGTCGCCCGACACCTCGCGCTTCAGCTCGGCGGGGGTGCCCTGGGCGACGATCAGGCCGTGGTCGACGATGGCGAGCCGGTCGCAGAGCGCGTCGGCCTCGTCCAGGTAGTGGGTGCTGAGCAGGACGCTGGTGCCGCGCTCGCGCAGCCGCCGGATGCTGTCCCAGAGGTTGGCCCGGTTCTGCGGGTCGAGGCCGGTGGTGGGCTCGTCGAGGAAGAGCAGCGGCGGGCTGTGGACGAGCCCGAGCGCGATGGCCACCCGCCGCTTCTGGCCGCCCGACAGGGTGCGGGCGGGCCGGTCGGCCACCTCCGCGAGCTCGAACCGGTCCAGCACGCCGGCCGTCGCCTCGGCGGCGCGGGCGACCCCGTGGATGCGCGCGGCCATCGTGATCTGGGCGCGGGCCGTGGTGCCCTCCTCGACGCCGCCGGCCTGGCTGACGTAGCCGAGCCGGCCGCGCACCCGGCCGGGCTCCTTGAGCAGGTCGTGGCCGGCGACGGTGGCCGTGCCGGCGTCGGGTGTGATCAGCGTGGCCAGCATCCTGATCGTGGTGGTCTTGCCGGCGCCGTTCGGGCCGAGGACGCCGAAGATCTCCCCGGTCTCGACGGCGAGGTCGACGCCGCGTACGGCCTCGACGGTCTGGGAGCCCTTGCGGCTCCTGGTGGTGAAGGTCTTGCGTAAGCCATGGGCGTCAATGATCATCTGCTGCTCCTTCAGGGCAGGTCGTCGGACTCCACCTGCGGGACCGCCTTCTCGGCCCAGGCGAGCTGGGCGGCGTACATGGCGGCGGTGAGGCGGAGGTTCTCGTCGACGTGCGCGGGGGCGCCGTAGCGCTGCTTGGCGCCGAACGCGTGCTCGATCATGCTGATGCTCGTCCGGAGCTGCCGGATCCTGCTGTGCAGGCCGTCGAGCAGCTCCTCCTTGCTGAGGCGGTCCATGAACGTGAGCGCCACCTGGAACGGGTCGACGATCGGCTTGACCTCGTGCCAGGAGACGAGCAGCTGCCGGTGGAACTCCAGCCGACCGGCCTCGGTGATCCGGTAGACCGTCTTGGCGCCCTTGGCCTGCCTGCCGGTGGTCTCCGGGCCCGTCACCACCTCCAGCAGCCCCTCGTCGGCCATCTTGGCCAGGCCGTGGTAGATCGAGCCGAAGGCGACGTTGGCCCAGGTGTCGGCGCCCATCACCTCCAGCCGTCTGCGGACCTGGTAACCGTTCATCGGCTCGTCGAGCAGCGAGCCGAGGATGAGGACGCGCGTCGAAGACATGCTCAAGTTTGTATTCAAATTTGTATGTCTGTCAAGGTCGTAAACTGCTCCGCATGACCGAACGACCAACGGCGCTGGTCACCGGCGCCTCCCGGGGCGTGGGCGAGGCCGTCGCGCGGGCGCTGGCGCCCACGCACCACGTCCTGCTCGGCGGCCGCGACACCGAGGCCCTCGGCAGGCTGGCCGGCGAGCTGCCCGACGCGCGGCCCTGGCCCGTCGAGCTCACCGAGGTCGGCCCCGCCGACGTCGAGGGCGTGGAGCGGCTCGACCTGCTCGTCCACAGCGCCGGCATCGCCCTGCTCGGCCACGTCGCCGAGCTGCCCGCCGACGCCTGGCGCCGGACGATGGAGCTCAACGTCGTCGCGGTGGCCGAGCTGACCCGGCTGCTGCTGCCGGCGCTGCGGTCCGCCCGCGGTCACGTCGTCTGCGTCAACTCGGGCGCGGGGCAGCGCGCCAACCCCAACTGGAGCGCGTACGCGGCCAGCAAGTTCGCCCTGCGGGCCTTCGCCGACGCGCTGCGCCTGGAGGAGCCGGAGCTGCGGGTGACGACCGTCTACCCGGGCCGGGTCGACACCGACATGCAGCGAAGCGTCCGCGAGCAGGAGGGCGGCGCGTACGAGACCGACCGCTACCTGCGGGCCGACACCGTCGCGCGGGCCGTGCTGGCCGCCGTCAACGCCGGTCCCGACGCCCACCTGACCGAGATCACGCTGCGCCCGAGCGCCGGGCCCGTCACCTGATCGCCCTCCCCCTCCGCTGAATGGCTTCATTCACTACAGTGGGGCCATGCTTGACGACCTCGCGCGCATCGGACGCGACCCCTCCACCAACGGATACGTCAGGGACGCCTGGTCGGCCGCCGACCTGGAGCTGCGCGAGTGGTTCCGGGGCGAGGCCGGCCGGCGCGGGCTCGACACGCGCGAGGACCGCAACGGCAACCTGTGGGCGTGGTGGGGCGACCCGTCGCGCGCGCCGGGCGTCGTCACGGGCAGCCATCTCGACTCCGTACGGCAGGGCGGCGCCTTCGACGGCCCGCTCGGCGTGGCCTCCGCCTTCGCCGCGCTCGACCTGCTGAGAGAGCGCGGCGTGCGGCCCGCCAGGCCGCTGGGCGTCGCCTGTTTCACCGACGAGGAGGGCGCCAGGTTCGGCGTGCCCTGCGTCGGGTCGCGGCTGCTGACCGGGGCGCTCGCGCCGGACCGGGCGCTCGGGCTCACCGACGACTCCGGCGACACGCTCGCGGACGTCCTCACCCGGTCCGGCCGCCGGCCGGACGACCTGGGCAAGGACGACGAGACCCTCGCCACGGTCGGCACGTTCGTGGAGCTCCACGTCGAGCAGGGGCGCGGGCTGGCCGGCACGGGCAGCGCGGTGGGGGTGGCCGGCGCGATCTGGCCCCACGGCCGGTGGCGCTTCGACTTCCGCGGCCGGGCCGACCACGCGGGCACCACCCGGCTGGAGGACCGCGACGACCCGATGCTGCCGTTCGCCCGCATGGTGCTCGCGGCGCGAGAGGCGGCCGGCCGGCACGGCGTCGTCGCGACCGTGGGCCGGGCCCGGATCTCGCCGGGCAACACCAACGCCGTCCCCGGGCTGGTGTCGGCCTGGCTCGACGCGCGCGGAGCGGCGGAGCCGGCCGTGCGAGCCATGGTGGCGGAGCTGGCCGAGCAGGCGGGCGTGGAGGCCCGGGAGGAGTCGTGGACCCCGGTCGTGGACTTCGACGCGCCCCTGCGCGACCGCCTGGCCGCCGTCGCCGGCCACGCCCTCGCCCAGGGTGCGTCCGTGCCGGTGCTGCCGACGGGGGCCGGGCACGACGCCGGCATCCTGGCCGCGGCGGGGGTGCCGAGCGCGATGCTGTTCGTCCGCAACCCCACCGGCGTGTCCCACTCGCCCGAGGAGCACGCGGACCCGGCCGACTGCCAGGCCGGGGTGAGCGCGCTCGCGAGCGTCCTGGAGGACCTGTGCCGCTGACGTACTGGTGCGAGCGCGCCTGGCTGCCCGAGGGCGTCACCGACGGCGTGCTCGTCGAGATCGAGGGCGACCGCATCGCCCGGGTCACCCGCGCGGCGCCCGGAGGCGCCGAGCGGCTCGCCGGTCTCACCCTCCCGGGCCTGGCCAACGCCCACTCCCACGCCTTCCACCGGGCGCTGCGCGGCGCCACCCAGACAGGCACGGGCGACTTCTGGACCTGGCGCGACCAGATGTACCAGGTGGCGGCCCGCCTCGACCCCGACTCCTACCTCGACCTGGCCCGCGCCGTCTACGCCGAGATGGCGCTGGCCGGGATCACCTGCGTCGGGGAGTTCCACTACCTGCACCACGGGCCGGACGGGCGGCCGTACGACGAGCCCAACATCATGGGCCACGCGCTGGTCCAGGCGGCCCGCGAGGCCGGGCTGCGGATCGCGCTGCTCGACGCCTGTTATCTGACGGGCGGGTTCGGCGCGCCGCTGGCCGGCGCGCAGATCCGCTTCGGCGACGGCGACTCAGAGCGGTGGGCGGGCCGGGCCGAGGCCCTGGCCGCCGCCTACGCGGGACGGCCCGACGTGGAGATCGGCGTCGCCGTCCACTCCGTGCGCGCGGTGCCGCCGGAGCACGTGCCGGTGGTCGCCGAGTTCTCCCACCGGCACGCCGTCCCGCTGCACGCCCACGTCTCCGAGCAGCTCGCCGAGAACGCGGCGTGCGTCGAGATGTACGCCGCCACCCCGGTGCGCATCCTGCACGAGCACGGCGCGCTCGGCCCGCGCTCCACCGCCGTCCACGCCACCCACCTGACCGAGGTGGACATCGAGCTGCTCGGCCGCTCCGGCACCCACGTCTGCATGTGCCCCACCACCGAGCGCGACCTCGCCGACGGCATCGGCCCCGCCCGCGCTCTGTGCGAGCGCGGCTCGCCGATCACGCTCGGCTCCGACAGCCACGCCGTGATCGACCTGTTCGAGGAGGCGCGGGCGGTGGAGCTGGGCGAGCGGCTCGCCACCCACCGGCGCGGCCACTGGCGGGCCGCCGAGCTGCTGACCGCCGCCACCGGCACGGGCCACACCTCGCTCGGGTTCCCCGACGCGGGGATGCTCGTCCCGGGCGCGTGGGCCGACCTGGTGTCGGTGCGCCTCGACTCGGTACGCACGGCCGGCGCGGCCGGCAAGGCCGCGGTGGAGACCGTCGTGTACGCGGCGACGGCGGCCGACGTCCACTCGGTGGTCTCCGGAGGCCGTCGCGTGGTGAGCGAGGGCCGGCACGTGCTGGGCGACGTGGGCGCGATGCTGGCCCGCGCGATCGGCCGGGTGACAGAACGACCGTGAAGACGACAGCCGCCCCCCTCGGGGCCGCCAGCGGAGGCACACCATGACCACGACGCTGATCGACGGGATCGGGCTGCTCTACACGGCCGACCCCGAACGCGAGGAGATCGAGGACGCCGCGCTCGTCGCCGAGGACGGCCGCGTCGTCTGGGCGGGCCCGGCCGCGCGGGCCCCCGAGGCCGACCGGCGCTTCGACGTCGGCGGCCGGTGCGTCGTCCCCGGGTTCGTCGACAGCCACGCGCACCTGATGTTCGCCGGCGACCGGTCCGCCGAGTTCGAGGCCCGCATGTCGGGCCGCCCGTACGCCGCGGGCGGTATCAGGACCACGGTCGAGGCCACCCGGAACGCCGGCGACGCCGAGCTGGCCACCCACGCCGCCGCCCTGGTGGCCGAGATGCTGGCGCAGGGCACGACCACGGTCGAGATCAAGAGCGGCTACGGCCTGAGCGTCGAGGACGAGCGGCGCTCGCTGGAGATCGCGACCGCGCTGACCGACGAGACGACGTTCCTCGGGGCGCACGTGGTGCCGGCCGGGACGTCGGCCGACGACTACGTGCGGCTGGTCACCGGGGAGATGCTGGCCGCCTGCGCGCCGTACGCCAAGTGGGTGGACGTCTTCTGCGACCGGGGAGCCTTCGACGGCGACCAGACGCGCGAGATCCTCAGCGCCGGGATCGCGGCCGGGCTCCAGGCCCGGGTCCACGCCGGGCAGCTCGGCCCGGGGCCGGGGGTGCGGATCGCCTGCGAGCTGGGAGCCGCCTCGGCCGACCACTGCACGCACCTCACCGACGAGGACGTGGACGCGCTCGCCTCCTCCGGCACGGTGGCGACGCTGCTGCCCGGGGCGGAGTTCTCCACCCGCTCGCCGTACCCCGACGCCCGCCGGCTGCTCGACGCCGGGGTGACCGTCGCGCTGGCCACCGACTGCAATCCCGGCTCGTCGTTCACCTCCTCCATGCCGTTCTGCGTGGCGCTCGCCGTGCGGGAGATGGGAATGACGCCGCTGGAGGCGGTGCGCGCCGCGACGTACGGCGGGGCGCGCGCGCTGCGCCGCGCGGACGTAGGCTGGATCCGTCCCGGAGCGCGGGCCGACCTCGTCGTCCTCGACGCCCCCTCGTACGTACACCTCGCCTACCGGCCCGGCGTCCCCCTCGTTCACCAGGTGTTCCAGGCCGGTCTCCTCCTTGAGGAGGACCTCCAGAACCGTCCGCTGGTCGTATCCCTTTAGGGAATCTTTGCATCTCGCCGGACGTTGGCGGTGTATATACGCAGCTGCGGAACGAGGTGCCTGGGGATGGCAAGGCCTACGGGGAGTCGCACGCAGGAGCAGCACGTCGCCGAGCGCGATCTGCTGGGGACCTATCTGGCCGAGATCGGCCGGGTCCCGCTGCTCACGGCGGAGGAAGAGGTGGAGCTCGCCAAGCGCATCGAGGCGGGGCTCTTCGCCGAGCAACTGCTCGACAGAGGAGGCTCGGAGCCGCGGATCGGGGACGCGGCGGACGAGGAGCTGGAGCGGCTGGCGGTGTCCGGCCGGCGGGCGAAGGACGAGTTCATCCAGGCCAACCTGCGGCTCGTGGTCGCGGTGGCGCGGAAGTACTCGGGACGGGGCATGCCGCTGATCGACCTGGTCCAGGAGGGCAACCTGGGGCTGGTCCGGGCGGTGGAGAAGTTCGACTACAAGCGGGGCTACAAGTTCTCGACGTACGCCACGTGGTGGATCCGGCAGTCGGTGGGGCGGGCCATCCACGAGCAGGCGCGGCCGGTGCGGCTGCCCACGCACGCCGGTGAGCAGATGACCCGGCTGATGCGGGTGCGGCGCGACCTGCTCGCCGAGTTCGACGTCGAGCCGACCGACGACGACCTCGCCGGCATCCTGGAGCTGCCGATCGAGCGGGTGCGCGAGCTGCGCCGCTGGGCCTCCGACCCGGTGTCGCTGCAGCTCGGGGTGGGCGACGAGGACGAGACGGAGCTCGGCGACATGATCGCCGACGAGACGTGGGCCGACCCCGAGCAGCAGGCCATCGACATCCTGGAGCGCGAGCGGCTCGACGAGTGGCTGACCGGCCTGGAGGGCGACACACGCGACATGCTGCGCTGGCGCTACGGGCTGGTCGACGGGCGCGAGCACACGCTGACGGAGGTGGGGGAGCGCTACGGCATCGGCCGCGACCGCGCCCGCCGCATCGAGCGCGACGCGCTGGCCCGCCTGCGCCGCATGGCCACCGCCGCCGCCTGACGCACCCCTTCACGGAGCGCGCCGATCCGGCGCGCTCCAGGCGTTCTCACGGAGTGGCGGGGCCGGGGACCCGGCGGCGGTCGTCGAGGCGTGCCTGCGGCCGATCCTGTCCGAGCCCGGAGGAGGCGAGGCGTTCGAGCGGATGCTGACCTCGGTCGACGCCAAGGACATGATCGCCATCGAGCCGCTGCTGACTGTGCTGGCCGTGCTGGCCGTGCCCGCGCTCGTGGTGTGGGGGACCGGGACGTGTTGTGAGCGCCGCTCAGCGCTCGGGCGCGGGGGTGATCTGGAAGAAGGCCGCCTTCCACTCGCCGTCCGTGCGCACCAGCGCCGTCGTCGCGTAGACGCGCATCGTCCGCTCGGTGGTGCCGTCCACGAGCATGTCGATCTCGACCGTGCTCGTGTGGACCGCGCTGTCCTCGGTGAGCATCACGACCTTGTGGTCGGACTGGTCGGTGCGGGTGTACGGGTTCCGGTTCTCGGCGAACCCCTTGAGCGTGGCCTCGCGGTCGGTCACCACGCCCCAGGGGGAGACGCTCACCACGTCGGCGGTGAGGAAACGGTCGTAGAAGGCGGCGTCGCCGTTCCTGTTCGCCTCCCACGCCTTCTCGGTCAGGGCGATCAGCTCTTCCATGGGGATCTCCTCAGACAGGTACACCGGTTTAACCGGTGTCAAGTGTTACAGTGCTGGAGTGGATGGCGCAAGCGGGACGACAGCGAGCACGGGCGGGATGACGCTGACGGGCGGTGACGGGCAGCGGTTCCGGTTCGACGCGGGCACGCTCTGCCTGGAGTTCCTGCTCAGCGGGGCGGTCGAGCCGTGGGAGCAGTTGCGCGAGCCCGAAGACCTGGCGGCGTGGATCGCCCGGACGCGGCTCGGGATCGAGGGGCCGGTGGTGGCCGGGCCCGGCGACCTGCGGGCGGCCAGGCGGCTGCGGGCCGCGATCTGGCGGCTGGCCGTACGGGCCGCCGGCGCCGAGGGCCTCCCGGGCGTCCCGTCCCCGATCGAGGACCCGTACGACGAGGTGGCGGGGAAGGCGGGGGACGACCTTCAGGTGCTGAACGAGGCGGCCGCGGCGCCGCCGCCCGCGCCGGTGATCGGGGAGGACCTGGACCGGGGGTGGGCGTACCCCGTGACGGGGCCGCAGTTCCTGTCGGCGGTGGCCTGCGACGCGATCGAGCTGTTCAGCGGCCCCCGCGCCGGGCGCGTGCGGATGTGCGCGGGGGACAACTGCTCCCTGATCTTCCTCGACACCTCGCGTCCCGGCGCCCGCCGCTGGTGCTCGATGAGCCGCTGCGGCAACCGCCAGAAGCTCCGCACGCGGCGCTCGTAGGATCGCCGCGTGGGTGATCTCCTGGGAGCGGTGGGGCGGCCGCGCAGGCGCTGAAGCGCCGCCGAGGCGGGCCGGGGTCAGGTCAGAGGGGTCAGGTAGCGGTCGAGGTCATCGAGGATCTTGCCGGCCGCCGTGACGCCGATGCCGAGCATCCAGATCTCGTCGTCCACGTTGTAGGCGTGTCCCGCCTTGACGGCCGCGAGGTTCTTCCACAGCGGGCCGCCCGTCACCGCCGCCTGGCTCTTGGCGGCCGCGTCGCCGTACGCGCTGTAGAAGACGGCGTCGGCGTCGGCCTGGGCGATGTTCTCCTGGCTGAGCTTGCCGAAGCGCTTGTCGGCCTGGCTCGCCAGCAGCTGGACCTCCGGCCGGGGGACGCCCGCGTCGCCGACGACGATGCCGCTGAACGACTCCGGGCCGTACATGCGGATCTCCGTCGGCATGAAGCGGACGATGCTCACCTTCAGCGACGTGAACTTGGCTCCGACCTGCTTGGCCCGTGCCTCGTAGGCCGACAGCAGCTCGGCGGCCTTCTCCTTCCTGCCCAGCGCCTCGGCGTCGAGCAGGAAGTTCTGCTTCCAGGTGACGCCCACCTTCTCCGTGAACACCGTGGGCGCGATCTTGCTGAGCTTGTCGTAGAAGGCGGCCTGGCGGAACTTGGAGCCCAGGATCAGGTCCGGCTTCAGCGCCATGATCGCTTCGAGGTTGAGCTGCTGGAGCGTGCCGACCGGCTTGGTGGCCGACAGCGCGGACCCGAGGTACTTCGGCCACGCCTGGTTCTGGGCGGCCTGCGCCGCGCCCACCGGCGCGAGGCCGAGCGACACCATCGTGTCGAGCTTGTCGGTGTCGAGCACCACGACCCGCTTGGGCTGCGCGGGCACCTTGGTCTCGCCCATGGCGTGCTTGACGGTTCGCGTCGGGCCGGCCTCCTGCGGCGCCGTGGAGGTGCCGCAGGCGGCGAGGGCGAGAACGGGGAGCAAGGCCGCGACGGCCAGGCGGAGACGCATGGGCATTCCTTGATCGTTTAGGTAAGGCAAACCTAAGTGTAGTGGTCACCGCGTCCGGAATGCCTGGTGTGAAAAGGCCGAAACACCCTCGAAACACCAATGTGGCGAGATTCACGTACGTGAAACACACCTGGTCGAGCCATGAAACTCCGCACGAACACGCTGTGGCCACACGTCATATGTAAGGAGGGTCGCGTCGTGAAGATCGATAGCGGCACGACTGCCTGGATGCTCACGGCCACCGCGCTGGTGCTGTTGATGACTCCGGGCCTCGCGTTCTTCTACGGGGGCATGACCAGGGCCAAGAGTGTCCTGAACATGATGATGATGTCGTTCGTCGCCATCATCACAGTGACGATCGCCTGGGTGCTCTACGGGCACTCGCTGGCGTTCAGCGACAATTCGATGTCGTGGCTGAACCAGTTCGTCGGTGGCCTCGACCACGTCGGCCTGCAGAGCCTCGTCAACACGGCGACCAAGACCGACGGCACGGGCATGCCCAGCCTGGTCTTCTCGGCCTTCCAGTTGACGTTCGCCATCATCACGGTCGCCCTGATCAGCGGCGCGATCGCGGACCGCGCGAAGTTCGGCGCCTGGGTGCTGTTCAGCTTCATCTGGGCCACGATCGTGTACTTCCCGGTCGCCCACTGGGTCTGGGGCACCGGCTGGCTGAACACCCTCGGCATCGAGGACTTCGCCGGCGGCACGGTCGTCCACATCAACGCCGGCGCGGCGGCCCTCGCCCTCGCCCTGGTCCTCGGCAAGCGCAAGGGCTGGCGCAAGGAGCCCATGCGCCCGCACAACCTGACGCTGGTCCTGCTCGGCGCCGGTCTGCTGTGGTTCGGCTGGTTCGGCTTCAACGCCGGCTCCGAGCTCGCGGTGGACGGCACGGCCGGCCTGGCGTTCATGAACACGCAGATCGCCACCGCCGTCGCGGCCGGCGCCTGGCTCGTCGTGGAGAAGATGCGCGACGGCCACGCCACCAGCCTCGGCGTCGCCTCCGGCGCGGTCGCCGGCCTGGTGGCCATCACCCCGGCCTGTGGCTTCGTCGACCCGTGGGCCGCGCTGCTCATCGGCCTGATCGCCGGCGCGGTCTGCGCCTACGCCGTCGGCCTGAAGTACAAGCTCAACTACGACGACTCGCTCGACGTGGTCGGCGTCCACCTGGTGGGCGGCGTCATCGGCGCCGTCTCCCTGGGCTTCCTGGCCGCCTACCCCTTCCTTGAGCAGCAGAACAAGGGACTGTTCTACGGCGGTGGCCTGACCCAGCTCGGCCTCCAGGTGCTCGGCCCGGTCGCCGTCGGCGGCTACTCCTTCATCGTCACCTGGGTGCTCGGCAAGATCATCGACAAGGTGATGGGCTTCCGGGTGCCGGAGGACCAGGAGGTCACCGGCATCGACATCACCACCCACGCCGAGACCGGCTACGACCTCGGCACGGTCCACGCCTCCGGCGTGACATCCCCCAACGGGCCCGCCGTCAGCCCGGCGCCTAAGAAGGTGGACGCATGAGACTCATCACCGCGGTCATCAAGCCCTTCAAGCTCGATGACGTGAAGGCCGCCCTGGAGCAGTTCGGCATCAAGGGAATGACGGTCAGCGAGGCCAGCGGCTACGGCCGGCAGCGCGGCCACACCGAGGTCTACCGGGGCGCCGAGTACCAGGTCGACCTGGTGCCCAAGGTCCGCCTGGAGGTGCTGGCGGACGAGGACGACGCCGAGGACGTGATCGACGTCATCGTCAAGGCGGCGCAGACCGGGAAGATCGGCGACGGCAAGGTCTGGTCGGTTCCCGTGGACACGGTCATCCGCGTCCGCACCGGCGAGCGCGGCCTGGACGCCCTCTGAGGCGCAGGGTGCCGGAAGCGACGCGAGCCCCGCGAGCCGCGGGGTGACGGTCCGGCGTGGACGAGGACGTCCCGCCGGACCGGCGCGACCCGGCGTACGGGCTCCCCGCAGGACGCGGCGTACGGCGTCGCGGATGACGCGTCGGGCGGCGCCGCGGATGGCACCACGGATGGCACGGCAGATGGATCGGCAGCGAGACGAGGGCGTCCGGACGGAGCCCGGCGAGGGGACGTCTTGAGGGGAGAAGCTCGCTCGTACGCCGCGGCCCGCAAGGAGCGGTCCGCGGACACCGACCGCTGGCTGAAGGACCTCTTCCGAACGGCGAGCGACGGCGACAACGTCTCCCTGGTCGCCGTCGGCAGCCTGGGACGCGGCGAGCTGGCTCCGGGCAGCGACCTCGACCTGGTGCTGCTGCACGGCGGCCGGGACGACGTCGGCAGGGTGGCGGACCGCATCTGGTACCCGATCTGGGACTCCGGCATCGGCCTCGACCACTCGGTGCGGACCGTGGACGAGGCCGTGGCGGTGGCCCGGGACGACCTGAAGGCGGTCCTCGGCCTCATCCAGGCCCGGCACGTGGCCGGGGACCCGGAGCTGACCAGGAAGGCCAGGGAGTCGGTGCTGGCCGAGTGGCGGGCCGACTCCCGGCGCAGGCTCGGCGAGCTGCGTGAGGCGGCCGACAAGCGGGCCCAGGTCAGCGGCGAGGTCGCCTTCCTGCTGGAGCCCGACCTCAAGGACGGCCGCGGCGGGCTGCGCGACCTCCAGGCCATGCAGGCCGTGGCCGCGGCCTGGGTGGCCTCGGCGCCCGGCCCGCGGGCCCGCGAGGCGTACGAGTTCATCCTGGACGTGCGGCACGCGCTGCACGTCGTCACCGCCCGGGGCGCCGACCGGCTCGTCCTGCAGGAGCAGGAGGCCGTCGCCGGGCTGCTCGGCCTGCTCGACGCGGAGGCGCTGATGCGCAGGCTCGCGGAGGCGGGCCGGACGATCTCCCACGCGTTCGACGTGACCTGGCGCACCGTTGACAGGCTGGTGTCAGGGCCGGCGCCGCGCGGCCGGCGTCCGCTGGCCGACGGTGTGGTCGAGCACGGCGGCGAGGTGGTGCTGGCCCGGGGCGCCGACCCCCGCAAGGACCCCCTGCTGGTGCTGCGCGCCGCCGCCGCGGCGGCCGACTCGGGGCTGCCGCTGGCGCCCGCGACGGTGTCCGTCCTCGCAGCTCAGTCCCCTCCGCTGCCGGTCCCCTGGCCGGACGAGGCCCGCGACGCGCTGGTGTCGATCCTCGGCGCGGGACGCGCCGCCGTGCCCGTGTGGGAGGAGCTCGACCAGGCGGGCATTCTTGTCAAGATGCTTCCTGACTGGGAGCGCGTGCGCCACCGCCCGCAGCGCAATCCGATCCACCGCTTCACCGTCGACCGGCACCTCATCGAGGCCGCCGCGAACGCCGCCAGCCACACCCGGGAGGTGTCCCGGCCGGACCTGCTGCTGATCGCGGCGCTGCTGCACGACATCGGCAAGGGCTGGCCCGGTGACCACTCGGCGACGGGCGAGGTCGTGGTGCGCGACATCGCCGCCCACATCGGTTTGCCGCCGCCGGACGTGGAGATCCTGGCCACCGTGGTGCGCCACCACCTCCTGCTGCCGGAGACGGCGACCCGGCGCGATCTCGACGACCCCGTGACGATCGAGAAGGTCGCGGGCACGGTCGGCACGCGCGAGGTGCTGGACCTGCTGGCGGCGCTCGCGGTCGCCGACGGACACGCCACCGGCCCGGCCGCCTGGAACTCCTGGAAGGCCGGTCTGGTCGCCGATCTCGTGCGCCGCGTCCGGTCGGTCCTGTCCGGCTCGCCGCCGCCCAAGGCGCCCACCCTGTCCCCGGAGCAGGCCGCCCTGGCTCGGCACGGCGGCGGAGCGGTCCGTGTCCACGGCGGCGCGGTCACGGTCGTCGCCCCCGACCGCATCGGCCTGCTGTGGAACGCGGCCGGGGTGCTGGCCGCCCATCGGCTGATCGTCCGCTCGGCCGCGTCGGCCTCCGCGGGGTCCACCGCGGTGATCGAGTTCTCGGTGGTCCCCGAGTACGGCTCGCCCCCGGACCCCGCCACGCTGGAGGCCGACCTCCGTCTCGTCCTTGCCGGCCGTCTTGACATAGAGCAACGGCTGGCCCGTCGAAGCCGGTACGTGAGGCCCTCTCGTGTTCCGGTTGCGCCACCCCGCGTGACCTTGGTGGATGACGCCTCGGCGACCGCCACTGTGGTGGAAGTCAGGGCCCATGACAGGCCGGGACTCCTGTGGCGCATCGGACGGGCGTTCGGGGAGTGTGGTCTTGACGTGAGAGCGGCTCGCGTGGAGACTCTCGGCGCGGAGGCGGTGGACGTCTTCTACGTGGTCGATCGCGCCGGACGTCCCCTTAGTGACGACGCGCAGCGAGGCCAGGTCCGCGATCTGGTGCTGGCGGCGCTGCGCTGAACCACTCAGACGGGACCGGTCACATATGTAACGATTGCACCCGATTTGCGTAGGTAGTCCCACGCTGCGGATACCTTGTGGACGTCCTAGAGCCCGTGGAGCGCGGGATTGATTGAGGGGTTGCGGAAGCAGTGACTACGGGGAACTCCGACAGCGGCCAGGCCGCAGCGCGGGGCCGCGACGGGCGATCCCCGTCGCCTCGGCTCGGGCTGCGCAACTGGCGCGTGAGATGGCGTCTGACCGCCCTCATCCTGGTTCCCACCGTCGTCTGCGTGGCGCTGGGAGGCGCCCGTGTGGTCGGTTCGATCCAGAGCATCAGCGACTATGAGCGCACCATCCGCGCCGCCGAGGACGCGGGCCACATCCGCGACCTCGTCCAGGCCGTGGGTCTGGAGCGCGACACGGGCGGCGGCTGGGTCGACGCCGGCAGGGCCCTGCGCAGGAAGCTCGCCAAGCCGTACGCCGAGCGCAAGGCCGCCGTCGACAAGCTCGTGAAGACCGTCCAGGCCGACATGGACGCGATGGACGACTCGTACGGCGTCCGCGTCCTCGACGTCGTCAAGCGGGCCAGGCTCGACATCCGCCAGCTGCCCCGGACCCGCACCGAGGGCCAGCGCGACACCACGCGCTACAACACCCTGCTCGACACGCTGCTCCGCCTGCACGACGAGCTGAGCCTGCTCAGCGACGACTCGCAGATCATCGGCCAGTTCCGCGCACTGGGCGCCATCGCGCGCGCCAAGGAGGAGATCTCCCGCCAGCGCGTCCAGCTCCTCAAGGGCTACTACAACCCCGGGAGCATGGACGCCAAGGAGGTCGAGCGGTTCATCGCCTCCAACGCCGCCCAGCGCTCCGACATCACCACCGTCGGCCAGGAGGCCGGCCCCCAGGTCGCCATCCAGCTGCAGAAGGCGCTGACCAGGCCGGAGTACTACAACACCGAGCTGATCAAGTCGCGCGCCATCACGCTGGCCAGCGGCAAGGAGCCGGGCGTCCGCATCCGGCAGAACCTGCTGGCCTCGACCGACCCCGGCAAGATCTCGGCCGCCGACCAGTGGTTCAGCGACAACTCCACCACGATCAGCGCCCTCCACTCGGTGGAGGACGACATCAACAAGAAGCTGGCCCTGCGCGGCACCGAGCTGCGTGACGCCGAGGTCCGCAACGCGGTCATCGCCGGTGTCCTCATCCTCGCCCTGCTGCTGCTGGTCGCCCTGCTCACCGTCGCCATCGCGCGCTCCATGGTCACCCCGCTGCGCCGGCTGCGCACCGAGGCCCTGGAGATCGCCGGCTTCCGGCTCCCGGACGTGGTCCGCAAGCTGCGCCTCAACGGCGACGAGGTGCCGGAGGTACGGCCGATCGACGTCGAGGGCAGCGACGAGATCGGCGAGGTTGCCAAGGCCTTCGACCAGGTCCACCGGCAGGCCGTCCGGCTGGCGGGCGAGGAGGCCGAACTGCGCGGCAACATCAGCTCGATGTTCGTCAACCTCTCGCGCCGCACCCAGACGCTGGTCGAGCGGCAGATCTCCCTCATCGACGGCCTGGAGAAGGGCGAGCAGGACGGCGGCCGGCTGGCCGACCTGTTCAAGCTCGACCACCTGGCCACCCGCATGCGGCGCAACTCCGAGAACCTCCTGGTCCTCGCCGGCCATGAGCCCTCCCGCCGGCGCAGCCAGCCGGCCAAGCTCGTGGACGTCGTGCGCGCCGCCCTGTCGGAGGTCGAGGGGTACGAGCGCGTCCAGGTCAAGGTCCACCGGGGCACCTCGGTGGTCGGCAGCGCCGCGAACGACCTCGTCCACCTCGTGGCCGAGCTGGTCGAGAACGCCCTGCAGTTCTCCCCGAGCAACGCCCAGGTCTCCGTGACGAGCAGCCTCATCGAGGGCGGCGGCGCGCTGCTGTCGGTGACCGACGCCGGCATCAGCATGACCGAGGACGAGCTGACCGAGGCCAACCGCCGTCTCGCCGAGCCGCCCGTCGTGGACGTGTCGGTCTCGCGGCGCATGGGCCTGTTCGTGGTCGGGCGGCTGGCGCTGCGCCACGGCATCCGCGTCCAGCTCCGCAAGGGCGACGGCACCGGCCTGATCGCCATGGTGCTGCTGCCTCCGGCGCTCATCCCCGACGGCTCCCAGCCGCCGCTGCCGCAGCGCCCCGCGTTCGCGGGCAGCGGTGACCCGGCCGGCGTCGCCCCGGCGGGCCGCGGGCCAGGCCTCGGCGGCTCAAGCCTGACCAGCCCTGGCCTGGCCGGTCCGGGTCTCGCCGGTCCTGGCCTGGCCGGTCCGGGGCTCGGCGGGCCCGCCCTGGCGGGCAGTGGCGCCGGCGGTCCGGGCGGGAGCGGGGCCGGCGGACAGCGCGGCACGCCCGCGCAGAACGGCTCCTTCCGCTCGTTCGGCAGCCTCGACTCCTTCGGCACCGCCGGAAACGGCACGGGCCGCCCCGGTGCGCCGCCCTTCACCGCCGACACCGACGGCGGCGCCCTGCGGCAGCCGTCGTACGACACCGGCGGGTTCCCGTCGTACCCGAGTCCGGACGCGCCCGGCGGCTTCCCGTCGTACCCGAGTCCCGACGCGCCCGGCGGCTACCCGTCCCATCCCGGTCAGGAGGGCGCCGGCGGCTTCCCGTCGGCCCCGCCGGCCCCCGGCATCCGGGGACCCCGCCGGGAGGGCCTGCCCCGCCGGGAGGACCTCCTGGGCCGCGAGGACCTGCCGAGCCGGGACCCCTTCCCCAGTCGCGACGCGTTCCCGAGCCGCGACGGATTTCCGAGTCGTGAGGGCTTCCCCAGCCGGGAGGGCTTCCCGGGCGCGGGAAGCGGTAATGGCGCGTTCCAGACGCCGCCGCCGGCGCCGGCCGCCTCCGGGTACAGCACCGCTGACGTGCGCAGACCCGAGTCGCCGCCCTCGGTGGACGTCTCCCCGATGGACAAGGGCCAGGAGGAGTACCTGCCGATCTTCGCATCGGTGGAGTCGGCCTGGTTCCGCCGCCCGCCGGGCGAGCAGGCGCCTTCGGCACCCGGTCGTGATGAGCACAACCCATCGCAAGCCGTAGTCTCTGGGGAGGAAGCGTGGCGAACGGCCGCGGACGCCGGTTGGCGTGCGGCGGCCGCGGCCAGCGACCCCAGCCTCGGCGGCATCACCGCCGCCGGGCTGCCCAAGCGCACCCCCAAGGCCAACCTGGTCCCAGGTACGGCCGGCTCGCAGGCCGCGCAGCCGCAACGGCAGCAGCGGCAGGCGCCGGTGCCACCGGTCTCACCTGACCGGATGCGCAGCCGGATGGCCAGCTTCCAGCAGGGAGTGCGCCGGGGACGGGCGGAAGTACGCGAACAGGAGGAACAAGAGTGAGCGAGCGTCTTTCCAGGGAGGACGCGTGACGACGCTGAGCCATGAGGCGCATCGGTTCGACTGGCTGATCACGGACTTCGTGCGCAACACGCCGGGCGTGGCGCACGCGGTCGTCGTCTCGGCCGATGGTCTCTGCCTGGCGAGTTCCGAGGGCTTCCCGCCGGACCGTGCGGACCAGCTCGCCGCGGTGTCCGCCGGCCTGCTGAGCCTCACCGTGGGCGCGTCCCGCGTGTTCGAGGGCGGCTCCGTCACGCAGACGGTCGTCGAGATGCAGCGCGGGCTGCTCATCGTGATGGCGATCAGCGACGGCTCGGTGATCACCGTGCTGGCCGCGCCCGACTGCGACATGGGGCTGGTGGCGTACCAGATGACGTTGCTGGTCGACCGTGCGGGCCAGGCGCTGACGCCGGCCCTGCGCGCGGAGCTCCAGGCTGCCAGGACACGGTGAGGCGATGACACTGATGGGAGAGGGTCGTGTACGGCACTGACGGCAACGGGGACGACGAGCCCCTGTTCCGTCCGTACGCGGTGACCGGCGGCCGTTCGGAGCCTCGCTACCACCTCGCGATGGAGACGCTGATCTCGTCGATGTCCATACCGGACGACGAGATGGCCTTGCTGACTCCCGAGCAGGAGGCCATCATGCAGCTCTGCCGTACGTTCCGGTCGGTCGCCGAGATCTCGGCCTTGCTCCGGGTCCCGCTAGGCGTGGCGAGGGTGCTTGTGGCGGACATGTCCGACGAAGGGCTTGTCCGCCTGCACCAGCCACGCCTCAGCCAGGGACAGCCAGACCTCAACATGCTCGAAAGGGTGCTCAGTGGACTTCGCAGGCTCTAGCCCCGGCCTCACGTCGACGAAGATCGTCGTCGCGGGCGGGTTCGGCGTCGGCAAGACGACGTTCGTGGGGGCGGTGTCCGAGATCCTTCCGCTGACCACGGAAGCGGTGATGACCGACGCGTCCGCGGGCATCGACGACCTCGGCATGACCCCCAACAAGCAGACGACGACCGTGGCCATGGACTTCGGCCGCCTGTCGCTCGACCGCGACCTGATCCTGTACCTGTTCGGCACGCCCGGGCAGCACCGGTTCTGGTTCATGTGGGACGACCTCGTGCGCGGCGCCATCGGTGCCGTCGTGCTGCTCGACACGCGGCGGCTGGCCGACAGCTTCCCGGCGATCGACTACTTCGAGGAGGCGAAGCTGCCGTTCGTGGTCGGCGTCAACGGCTGGGACGGACAGTTCCTGCACTCCGAGGACGAGGTGCGCGAGGCGCTGGCGCTGTCGCCGCACGTGCCGATCGTCCGCACGGACGCGCGTAACCGCGACTCGGTGAAGGCGACGCTGATCTCGCTGGTCGAGCACGTCGTACGGCTCCGCGCCGCACCGGTCTCCTAGACCGCCGCGCCGGTCTTCCGGCCGAAAACCTCCCATTCACCTCCTATTTCACGACATTTCGGGAAATAGGAGGTGACAGGGCCGTGATCGCGATTACGCTGCTAGGCCCTGTCCGATGGAGAGCCCGACGGGGGCTCCGATGGGGAGGGGAGTGGACCGTATGGTGTTGATCGCGCTCGCCGTCTCGGCCGTGGCCGTGGCCGTGGCGCTCACCTGGTGGCTGCGCCGTGATCGTTCCGCCGTCCGGAGCGGCTCAGAAGGGCCTCAGGAGGCCCCTGAGCATCCATGGGGCTCGGTGCTCGACGCGGAGGCCGGGATCGCGTTCACGGAGGGCCTGCGGGCCTTCCACGACGAAGGTGACGCCCCGCTCCTGGAGATCGCCCAGACCGTGATCGTCACCGCCGGGCCGCCCCGGGCGATCTCGCTCCATCCGCTGGCCGAGGGGTTCGCGGCCCGCGGCGAGGCGGCCCTGCACGACCCGGAGGGCACGGTCCGCGACCTCGTCGCCGAGCACGGCGCCGCGGAGGGGCCGGGGGTGCTCCACCTGCGCGCCGGCTGGCTGAGCGGAATGGTGGACGGCATGGACGGCCGGCGCTTCGCCGAGGCCGTCCGCGAGATCGTGTGCGCCCCGCCCTCGGCCGGCATCGCCGCCGGGAAGGCCGAGGAGGAGAGCGGTCTCCTGCTCCTGACCGTGCGGGTCCCGGCCGAGGGCGGCACCGCCGGCGACGCCGACAACACCGTCATGATCGACCTGGCCAGGCTGCTGGACCGCTACCGGGAGGCGCGCGAGGAGCAGGCGGGCGCGCCCGCGGAGGCGCTGCTGCGCACCGTCGTGTCCCACGTGGTCGCCTCCGGCGGTCCGGGGCTCACCTGGACCCGGCCGCCCACCGCCGAGCAGCACGAGGCCCTCCTGTCCGCCGCCACCGCCCCCGCGGCCCTGCACTGACCCTGCGGCTCGGTCAGGCGGCTGGGTCAGGCGGCTGGGTCGGGGGGCGCGGTCAGGGAGCGGGCGCGCGGCCGGTCACCAGGGCCTCGATGCCGTCCAGGACGCGCTGGAGGCCGAACTCGAAGGCGCGCTCCGCGCTGTAGGCCGTCCCCATGGCCTCGCCCGCCGCCTGACCCACCCGGGTGGCCGTCGGGAAGCGGCTCGCGTCGGCGACGCGGCTGAGGAACGGCGCGTGCGCCGCCCACCACTGGGCGTCGGACATGCCGGTCTCGCTCTCGGCCTGCGACGCCTCCACCGCGCCCCGGGCCGTGCCGTGGACGAACCCGGTCACCAGCGTGACCACCGCGTCCATCTCGACGTCCGTCAGCCCGATCCCGTCGACGGCGCGCAGCTCGTGGTCGTACTTGGCGGTGCCGTTGGGCCCGAGCACCGGGCGGCTGGTCGCCACCTGGGCCAGCCAGGGATGGCGCAGGTAGAGCGCCCAGTTCTGGCGGGCGATGTGCTCCAGCCGCTCCCGCCACCCGCCGGGCGGGTCCTCGGACCGGTCGATCTCGCCGTACACGGTGTCGAGCATGACGTCGAACAGCTCCGGCTTGCCCGGCACGTACGTGTACAGCGACATCGTCCCGACGCCCAGCCGCTCGGCCACGCGGCGCATGGACAGCGCCTGGAGCCCCTCGGTGTCCGCCACCTCGATGGCGGCCCGCACGATCCGGTCCACGCTCAGGTCGGGCTTGCCCTTGCGGCTGGCGCGCTCGCTGGTCCGCCACAGCAGCGCGAGGCTGCGGGCGGGGTCGCCCCTGCCGAAGTACTCGGTCGTCACCCTGCGTACGGTACACCGTACGTTAACGGGCCGTCTCGCCCGTCGCGGGCTGGTTCGGCGGGGTGCGGTCAGGAGGCCGCGGCCCACCAGCGGGCGGCGACCAGCTCGGCGACCAGCGTCTCCGTCAGCAGCGCCACCTCGGGGTCGTCGTCGTGCCGGTAGCGGATCGACGCCGCGGCGCCCGGCACGTCCCCGCCCACCGCCAGCACCGTCGAGCCACGCTGCCGTACCCAGTCCATGGCCTGCTCGTCGTAGCGGGAGCCCGGGAAGAGCAGGGCACGGTAGTCGAGGGTCTTGGTCAGGTACACGTCCACGTGCGCCCAGTCCCCGGTCTCGCAGGCGTCGGCGGGGCGGCGCGGGCCCTCGCGGACCATGAGCGCCGACTGCTCGGCCGACGACAGCCGCTCGGCGGGGGCGACGGCGTAGACGCCGTGCGGGCCCTCCAGCAGCTCCAGCGCCACGGGCAGCCATTCCTTCCTGCGGTCCAGCAGGTCGGCCGTGGCCTCGGCGGCGCGGCGGACGAGGGCGGGCAGGTCGCGGGCGGTGCCCGTGAGGCGTGACTCCAGGGCGAGCAGGAGCGCCAGCGTGTGCTGGAACGTGCGGCAGGAGACGCCGCCGCGCTCCTCGCCCGCCCGCATCGGCACCACCAGGCCGGCGCCCTCGGTCACGGCGGAGCCGGGAGCGTTGGTGAGGGCCGCGAGGAACACCTCGGTGCCGGCGTAGCGGCCGAGCGCGTCGAGGGTCTCCCGGCTGCCGCCCGTGGCGGAGATCGGCACGACCAGCGTGCCAGGGGTGGCGGGGTAGGTGGCGGCGGCAGAGGCGTAGTCGGCGTAGGCGTCGATCCCGGCGGCGCGCAGCCGGAGCGCGGCCACGCCGGCGGCGTACCGGGAGCTGCCCATGCCGAGGAACAGCACCCGCCCGACGTCGCCCGGCAGGCCCTCGAACGGGTCGCCGTCGGCCAGCTCGCCGGCCAGCGCCTCCAGGGCGGCGGGCTTGGCCTCCAGGTCGGCCAGGAACAGCTCGGGATTCAACGGATCTCCAGGTGATGCTCGGAACGGTCGGGTTTCGCGGGTGTCACGGTCGCCGCGTCGGCGCGGCGCTCGTGGGGTGTCACGGTCGCCACGTGGGAGCGGCGTTCGCCGGGTGTCGCGGGCGCCGGGCGGGCGGGGTGGCTGTGGGGGTCGCGGGGGTCATGGGTACCAGGTGCGCAGGACGCCCATCGGGGCGTAGCGCCAGCGCGGCAGGTGGCGGGCCGCGTAGACGAGCTCCCGGCACTCCTGCTCGATCTCGAACGGCCGCAGCAACGACTCGTCGAGCAGCTCCGGCCGTCCGCGCTCGGCCAGGCGGAGGCGGTAGGCGGCCAGCATGGCGTCACGGGTCTCGCCGGCCCAGCGGGTGGCGGCCGCGGGCGGCGTGCCGCGCCTCCTGACGGCGACCTGGGCGACGTGTTCGAGGCTGGTGGCGAGCTGGGCGACGTCGCGGGCGGCCGGCTGGTACGGCTCGGCGCCGGTCACGGTCGGGTTGCCGTCGAAGTCGATCACGGCGTAGCCGTCACGCCAGCGGAGGATCTGGCCCACGTGCAGGTCGCCGTGGATGCGGATCAGCGGCGCGGAGCCGGCGGGCCGGCGCAGGGACTCCAGCTCGTGGCGCAGTTCGGCCTCGCGGGCGGCCAGCCAGGCGCCGTCCTCGCCGCCGGTCAGCTCCAGCGCCTCCCGCAGCGCCTCCTCCGCCCGCGCCCCGTACCCGGCCGCCGGACCGCCAGACGTCCCAGGCCCGGGTACGGCCGGGTCCGCGGAGCGGAGGACGGGCAGGTCCCCGGAGTGGAGGGGAGACAGGTCGGCGGGGCGGGAGGCGGACGGGTCCGCGGGGTGGAAGGTGGACAGGGCCGTGTGCAGGTCGGCGGTCAGGCGGCCGAGGTCCGCCGCGAACGCGGTGCGTCCCGCCTCGGCCTCGTCCACGCACCACTCCCACCCGTCGCGCGCCCCCGGCAGGTAACCGGTCACCAGTGCCAGCAGCACCTCGCCGGACTTTTCGTGAAGAGTCAGGGCGGCGAACGGCGGAGCGATCTCCCGAAAACCGGTCGCGGCCAGGTGCGCGAGGACGTCAGGGGCGGGATGCGGCATCGGCGCCGGGGGTGTCAGCCACTTGACGACGACCCGATCACTCACCACCACCGAATAGTTTGTCTGATCGACGTGCTCTCCGAAGTCGCGTTCGGCCGGGACCCCGGTGTCGGCGGCGGCTTCGCCGTGCGAGAGGCTGGGCAGCGGGCCGAGCCGGCGTACGGCGAAGGGTGCGGGCACGTCGTCCGCCAACGACGCGACGAGCGCAGCTGTGAGGCCGCGGTCCCGCTGGGTGAGGGGGTTCTCACCCACGGAGATCAACCGGTCCCATATTGAATCGGAATTCAACAGCATGACCAAACTTCCAGGTGGCAATGTCCGCAAAAGTCTTGCTCATGTTGATTTCTGCTGCAACACTCCTGCTCTGGTCTGCCGTGTCCGTTGGTCGCGCGACCCCTCGTCCCTTGTCATCAGAAGGAGTAGCGGCCTTGTCCCGATTCCGGTTCACCCGTCGTCTTCCGGCCGTCGTAGCGGTGGCCGGCCTCGCGCTCGCCGTGGCGGCGTGCGGTGGTGAGTCGTCGAGCAGCGGCGCGGGTTCGGCGGCGAAAGCAGAGGCCGAGCAGCTCAACCCCAACGCGGACCTGAGCAAGCAGTCGGTCAGCATCACGGTGTGGGACGGCTACACGCCGAAGGAGCTGCCCACCAAGGTCAAGGAGAAGCTCAAGGTCACCGACCTGAAGGTCACCCTGCACGCCACCAACGAAGAGGCGATGACCAAGCTCACCGCCGGCGGCGACAGCGGCATCGACGTGGCCTTCGTGTCCGGCCAGTACGCCCAGGCGCTCAACGAGCAGGGCCTGCTGGAGCCGATCCACCCCGAGCTGATCCCCAACCTGTCGAACCTCTACCCCGAGGCAACCCAGCTCTCCTATGACAAGGGCAACAAGTACTCCGTGCCCTACACCTGGGGCACGACCGGCATCTGCTACCGCAGCGACCTGGTGAAGGCCGAGCCGAAGAGCTGGAACGACATCCTCAACCCGCCGTCCTGGGCCGACAAGAAGGTCACCATGATGACCACCGAGCGCTGGCTGGCCCTGCCCGCGCTCAAGGCGCTCGGCTACTCGGTCAACACCGACAAGGACGACGAGATCGCCAAGGCCCGGGAGCTGCTGCTCAAGGCCAAGCCGCACCTGCTCCAGTACGACGACACCACGTTCGGCGACAAGCTGAAGAGCGGCGAGGCCATCATGGTCGAGGCGTGGGACGGCTGGTGCCCGACGACCGACGAGAAGCAGAACATCAAGTTCGTCGTGCCGAAGGAGGGCAGCGACCTCTGGGTGGACACCATGGTGATCATGAAGTCCTCCAAGAACAAGGAGGCCGCGCACGCCTTCATCAACTACATCCTCGACCCGGAGATCCACAGCTGGGCGGCCGAGAACATCAACTACAAGGTGCCCAACAAGGCCGCCATGGACCGGGTGAGCCCGCCCAAGGGCTCCCTGCTCGGCATCAAGCCCGCCGAGCTGCTCAACGGCGAGTCGATCATCGACCTGGGTCAGGCGTCGACCAAGTACACGCGCCTGTCGACCGAGGTCGCGGCGCAGTGACGCGGTGATGTCCCCGGCTAGGACCCGGCCGGCGACCGCCCTCGGGGGGCGGCGCCGGCTGGGCGCGTTCGTCTTCCTCACCCCCGGCCTCGCCTATCTCGTCGTGCTGCTGCTGGTGCCGCTGGCGCTGGTGCTGAGCTACGTGTTCTTCCAGCGCGGCCGCTTCGGCGGGGTGGTCTACGAGTTCACCACCGAGAACTTCTCCCGCCTGATCGACCCGCTCTACCTGCGGGTGCTCGGCGAGTCGCTGGAGATCGCGGCGCTGGCCACGCTCATCGCGCTCGCCCTCGGCTACCCCACGGCCTACCTGATCGCCCGGCTGCCGCGGAAGTGGAAGACGGTCGCGCTCGTCGCGATCGTGCTCCCGTTCTGGACGAACTTCATCATCCGCATGTACGCCTGGATCATCCTGCTCAACGGCCCCGGCCTGGTGAACTCGGCCCTGAAGAGCTTCGGCCTCGGCCCGTTCGAGCTGCTCTACACCAAGGGCGCCATCGTCGTCGGCCTGGTCTACTCGTACCTGCCGCTGATGGTGCTGCCGCTGTACGCGGCGATCGAGAAGCTCGACCCGCAGCTCCGCGAGGCGTCGGCCAACCTCGGCGCGTCCCGGCTGACCACGTTCCGCAAGGTGACGCTGCCGCTGACCGTGCCGGGGGTGATGACGGGGTGCCTGTTCGTGTTCGTGCCGAGCTTCGGCAACTTCGTCATCCCGGAGATGCTGGGCGGCGGCAAGTCGGTCATGGTGGGCAACCTGATCCGCACGGAGTTCCTCAAGGCGCGTGACTGGCCGTTCGGCTCCGCGCTGACGCTCGCCCTGGTCGCGGTGCTCGTCGTCCTGCTCCTGGTGCAGGCATGGGCGGCGCGCCGTGCGTAGGTCGAGGCTCCTGTACGTCCCGTTCTGGGTGACGATCGTCTTCCTGTACGCGCCGATCGCCGTGGTCGTCGCGATGTCGTTCAACTCCGGCAAGTCGGCCTACACCTACGAGGGCTTCAGCCTCAAGTGGTACGGCGTGCTGGCCCAGGACCAGCGGGTCCTCGACGGCCTGCTGAACACGCTGATCGTGGCGGTGGGCTCCACCGTGATCGCCACGGTGCTCGGCACGCTGCTGGCCGTCGGCCTGGCCCGGCACACCCGCTCCCGCACGCTGGACGCGGTCGCGCTCATGCCGGCCGTCCTGCCGGACCTCGTGCTGGCGATCGGCCTGCTGCTCTTCTACGGTCTGATTCAACTCACACTGGGCCTGTACTCGGTGATCCTCGCGCACGGCGTGTTCGCGATGGCGTTCGTCGCGGCGGTGGTCCGCACCCGCCTGACGAACACCGACACGTCGCTGGAGGAGGCCTCGCGCGACCTCGGCGCGGGACCGGTCACCACCTTCGTGCGGGTCACGCTCCCGCAGCTCGTCCCGGGCATCGTGGCGGGCGCGATGCTGGCGTTCACGTTGTCGCTCGACGAGTTCGTGATCGCCTTCTTCACGATCGGCAACCTCCAGCAGACGCTGCCGATCGTCATCTACTCGATGATCCGGTTCGGGGTGACCCCCGAGATCAACGCGCTCGGCGCGATCCTCCTGCTGGTGAGCTTCACCGCGGTGATCGCGGGCCAGCGCATGACCAAGATCGGCGAAGCACGTGCTCAAGATTGACGGCATCACCCGCAGGTTCGGCCAGGTCACCGCGCTGGACGGCGTCTCCCTGGAGATCGGGCAGGGCGAGTTCTTCGCGCTGCTCGGCCCCTCCGGCTGCGGCAAGACGACGCTGCTGCGCATCATCGCGGGGTTCGAGACGCCCGACGACGGCACGGTGACGCTCGACGGCGACGACCTGCTCGCGCTGCCGCCGAACCGGCGGCCGATCAGCCTCATGTTCCAGTCGTACGCGCTGTTCCCGCACATGACCGTGGCCAAGAACGTGGCGTACGGCCTGGAGCGGGAGAAGCTGCCCCGCGAGGAGATCCGGCGGCGCGTCGGCGAGGTGCTGGAGACCGTGGGCCTGTCGGCGCACGGCGACCGCAAGCCGGCGCAGCTGTCCGGCGGCCAGCGCCAGCGCGTCGCCCTGGCCCGTTCCATCGTCAAGCGGCCCCGTCTGCTGCTGCTCGACGAGCCCCTGTCGGCGCTGGACAAGAAGGTCCGCGCCGACATGCAGCTGGAGCTGAAGCGGCTCCAGCACGAGGTCGGCATCACGTTCGTGGTCGTCACGCACGACCAGGAGGAGGCCATGTCGCTGGCGGACCGGATCGCGGTCTTCGACAGCGGCAGCGTCCGCCAGGTGGACGAGCCGGTCGCCCTCTACGAGCGGCCGCGCAGCCCGTTCGTCGCGGGCTTCGTCGGCGCCAACAACGTGTTCCAGGGAACGGCCCGCGCGGGCGGGGTGGACGCGGGCGAGCTCGGGGAGCTGGCCGGGACCCCGCTGGAGGAGCTGGAGGAGGGCGCGGCCGCGCTGCTGTGCGTCCGGCCCGAGCGGATCGTCCTCCACCAGGCCGACGACCAGGGCGACGAGAAGGTCGACGACCAGGGCGACGAGAAGACCGGCGACCAGGCTGACGAGAAGCTCGGCGACCAGGCCGACGAGAAGCTCGGCGAGGGTGAGGCCGGGGAGCCCGTGGAGGGGCTTGAGGGCAGCGTGCTGGATGTCAGCTTCTACGGGGGCGTCTCGCATCTCTCGGTTGAGGTGCCGGGCCACGCCAAGCCGGTGCTGGTGGCCGTGCAGGGCGCGAGCGCCGTGCAGCCGGGCGCCAAGGTGCGGCTCGGCTGGGACGCCCGCGCCGCCGTCGTCATCCCCGCCGCGCCATGACCGGCCCCTTCACGCCAGGCGGCTCAGTGCACCAGGTCGTTGCCCGTCGCCGTGCGCGCGTAGGACAGGATCAGCTCGGCCGCCTCCTCGGGGCCGATCACCGGGTGCCTGGCCGTGATGCGGTAGCCGTAGGCGTCCTCCAGGGCCACCAGGTTGCGCGCCAGCGACTGCGAGTCGCCGCTCAGCCGGAACACCCCGAGCGCGGAGCCGGTGTCCAGGATGGACTGGTACATCGACACCTGCCGGTCGTACAGGGAGGTGAGCAGCACCCCGTAGACCCGGTTGCGGCCGGCGGCGCCGCCGAGCTCGTTGAGCAGGCGCACGTCGGGGTCGAGCGGCCCGGTGGGCAGCCCGGAGCGGATCGTCATGACGAGCTTCTTGACCGGGTCGGTCACGGTGGAGAGCTGGCGCAGCCGCTGCTCGTAGAAGCGCTCCATCCCGGCGTGCTGCGCCTCGACCAGCAGCTCGCTGAGGTCGGGGTAGTGGTAGAGCACGGCGCCCGAGGTCAGGCCCGCCTCCTCGGCGACGTGCGAGAGCTGGACGCCGTCGATGCCGTGGCGGATGATGGCGCGCCGCGCCGCCTCGATCAGGTCGATGCGCCGGTCGGTGCGGCTCTTGCGCTGGGCCATGCTCACCACCTCGTTCCCCCGAGCTGTTCGCCTCCCATTCAGGAAGCCGTGACCATAGTGCCGTGAAGTTGACCTCTACGCTAGATGAGTATTTGAATTCACGTTCAACTAGTTCGCCCCCTCCGGAGTAACGTGATGTCTCTCACGATCCTGTTCATGCCAGAGAGCGCCTACGGGCCCACCAACAACTGCATCGGCATCGGCGACATCCTGCGCCGCCGCGGCCACCGTGTCGTCTTCGCCGCGGAGGCCTCCTGGAAGGGCAAGCTGGCGGCCCTCGGCTTCGAGGAGGACCTGGTCGACCTCGCGCCGCCGGCCGAGGAGGAGCAGGACGCGGGTCAGTTCTGGAAGGACTTCATCCGCGAGACCGCGCCCGAGTACCGCAAGAGCACGCTGGAGCAGCTGGAGACGGTCACCAAGCCGATCTGGGAGTCGCTCATCGACGGCGTGAAGTACTGTGAGCCGCGGCTCAAGGAGATCATCGAGCGCGTCCAGCCGGACGTCATCGTCGAGGACAACGTCATCACGTTCCCGGCTCTGCTCACCGCGGGCCGCAAGTTCGTCCGCATCGTCTCCTGCAATCCGCTGGAGGTGCGCGGCGAGAACGTCGCGCCGGTCTTCTCCGGCCTGCCCGCGGACGACCGCGGCGAGTGGGGCGCCTTCCGGGCGGAGTACGAGCGCACCCACCGCGAGCTGTGGAGCGCCTTCAACGAGTGGAGCGTCGAGCAGGGCACCGAGCCGCTGCCCGACCTCGACTTCATCCACGAGGGCGACCTGAACCTCTACGTCTTCCCGGAGATCCTCGACTACACGGCCGAGCGTCCGCTGGGCCCCACGTGGCACCGGCTCGACTCGTCCGTCCGCGAGACCGACGAGCCGTTCGAGCTGCCCTTCCCGCGGGGCGAGGGCGCGCTGGTCTACTTCTCGCTGGGCTCGCTCGGCTCCTCCGACGTGGAGCTGATGCAGCGGGTGATCGACGTGCTGGCCACCACGCCGCACCAGTTCATCGTCTCCAAGGGCCCGCTGCACGAGGAGATCAAGCTGGCCGACAACATGTGGGGCGCCGAGTTCGTGCCGCAGACGAAGATCATCCCGCTCTGCGACCTGGTCATCACCCACGGCGGCAACAACACCACCACCGAGGCGCTGCACTTCGGCAAGCCGATGATCCTCCTGCCGCTGTTCTGGGACCAGTACGACAACGCCCAGCGCGTGCACGAGCTCGGTTACGGCGTCCGGCTGTCCACCTACGGCTTCGGCGACGAGGAGCTGACGGGCGCGCTCGACCGCCTGCTCGGCGACGCCGGGCTGCGCGCCCGGCTGGAGGCCGCGGGCGAGGAGATCCGCCGCCGCGACGGCCTGCGCAAGGCGGCCGACCTCATCGAGCGGCTCGGCCAGGAATGACGACCGGCCAGAACTGACGGCCAGCGAGAACCAACGACCGGCCAGGAATCACGGCCGGCAGGAACGACCGGCCAGGAACAGGAACCATGCGCGAACTGATCAACCCGGCGACCGGCGCCCCCACGGACCGCGTCCCGGACACCTCCGTCGAGAACGTGGCGCGGACCGTGGGCGAGGCCCGCGCCGCCTACGCCGAGTGGGCCGAGGCGACCCCGGCGGAGCGCGCGCGGCTGCTGTTGCGCGTGGCGGACCTGGTCGAGGCCGACGCCGACGAGCTGACCCGGCTGGAGGTGGAGGACACCGGCAAGCCGGCCGCCGTCGTACGCGACGGCGAGCTGCCGTTCGCGGTGGACAACCTGCGCTTCTTCGCCGGGGCGGCCCGCTCGCTGGAGGGCACGGGCGCCGGGGTGTTCAGTCGCGGCTACACCTCGATCATGGTGCGCCGGCCTGTCGGCGTCGTCGGGTCGATCGCACCGTGGAACTTCCCCCTGGTCATGGCCGTCTGGAAGCTCGGCCCGGCCATCGCCGCGGGCAACGCGGTGGTGATCAAGCCCGCGCCGCAGACGCCGCGCTCCACGCTGCGCCTGGCCGAGCTGTTCGCCAAGGCGGGCGCGCCGCGCGGCCTGGTGCAGGTCGTCACGGGCGACGCCGAGGTGGGGGAGGCGCTCGTCACCGACCCGGGCGTGGACATGGTCAGCGTCACGGGCTCGACCGAGACGGGCCGGGCCGTCATGACGGGCGCGGCCCGGACACTCAAGCGGGTCCACCTGGAGCTCGGCGGCAAGGCGCCCGCGCTGGTGTTCGACGACGCCGACCTGGCCGCGATGGCGACCGGCGTGGCGATGGGCGCGACGTACAACACGGGCCAGGACTGCACGGCGGCCACGCGCGTCTACGTCGACCGGCGCGTCCACGACGAGGCGGTGGAGGCGATTCGGGCGACTCTTGCCGAAATCGTGACCGGAGACCCGTGGGACCCCGCCACCGACATCGGACCGCTGATCTCGGCGGCGCACCGCGACCGCGTGCACGGGTTCGTGCAGCGTGCGGGCGGTCGGGTGCTCCACGGCGGCGCTCCCGCCGAGGGCTCCGGGTTCTACTACCCGCCGACTCTGGTGACCGAGGTAGATCAGAAGAGCGATATCGTACAAGGAGAACTTTTCGGCCCCGTCCTCGTGGTCCTCCCCTTCGACGGCGAGGACGAGGCCGTCCGGCTTGCCAACGACACGCGATACGGCCTGGCCTCCTCGGTGTGGTCGCGCGACGTCGGTCGGGCGATGCGGGTCTCGCACCGTCTCGACGTGGGCGTGACGTGGGTGAACGACCACCTGCCCATCGCCAGTGAGGCCCCGCACGGCGGGGTCAAGGGCAGCGGGTTCGGCAAGGACATGAGCCAGGAGGCGGTGCAGGAGTACTCGGTGACCCGTCACCTGATGGTCAAGCACGCGGCGCCGGCGGAGCGAGACTCGTTCCGGCCCGCCTGAGGAAGACGCGCGGTGATATGCGACCCCAGCGGCACGTCTGGTCGCATTTGATGGGATATGTCCGGTTGGCTGATCTGGTACGGGTTGTGTTCCAATTACCCAGCCCGCACAAATCCCATGCGCCCCAAGCGTGTCAGATTTATCGAGCACGTACGGCGAGAGGTTGCGAGAGTCAGTGAGGACCGATAACCCCAGGCACACCAGGCCGGAGGAGTACACAGGCGGCCGGTTCCGGCTGGGGAACTGGCGTGTGCGCACCAGGCTGGTCGCGCTGATTCTCATCCCCACCGTCGTCGGCGTGCTCCTCGCCGGTGTCCAGCTGGCCGACTCGATCGCCACCAGCGCCGAGTACCGCCGGCTCACCCAGATCGCTGAGCTGGTGCAGAGCGTCGGAGCGATGTCCGACGAACTCGGCAAGGAGCGGACGCTCACGGCGTGGTACATCGCCGAGGGCCGCCGCGCCTCCCGCCGCGCCCAGCTCAACACCCAGCGTGACGCGGTCAACTCCGTCCGCAAGCGCGTGCTGACGGCCGTGGCGGCGCTCGACGCCTCCCACTCGCCGCGCACCCTGGAGGAGGCCGGTGAGATCCGGCGTTGGCTGACCGGCCTCGACGGTCTGCGCCAGTCGATCGTCCAGACCGGCAGCGCCCCACCCCGAGCCGCCCTGCGCACGTTCAGCTCGATGATCGAGGTCATGGGCAAGCTCCAGGACGAGCTGGCCGGTGGCACCCAGGACGACGCCCTCGGCTCGGACGTCGTCACCCTCGGAGCGCTCCAGAGGGCCAAGGAAGAGGTCTCGCGCCAGCAGGGCATTCTCGTCGTCGCGCTCGTGGAGCGGAAGCTCGACTACGACGACCTGTCCGACTTCCTCGGCTCCTGGAACCGGCAGCAGGCGGAGCTCGCCGCCTTCGAGGAGGAGGCGACCGCCGCGGACCTCCAGGCCTACCGCAAGAACATGCGCGGCCTGCAGATCGACCGCGCCGACGCCATGCGCCAGCGGGCGCTCGCCCAGCTGCGCGAGTACAAGACGATCCGCGATCTCGACGTCACCGCCACCCCGCGCCGCGAGCTCAACCTGTGGCACGAGAGCACCTCGCTCCAGGTCAGCGGCCTGCGCAAGGTCGAGGACGGCCTGACCACCCGCGTCGTGACCGAGGCCCGGGACCTGAGCGACTCCGAGCAGCGCAGCGCCGTCATCTCCGGCGCGATGATCCTCGTCCTGCTGCTCCTCGTCCTGTTCTTCACCACCCGCGTGGCCGGCTCGCTGGTGCGCCCGCTGCGCCGCCTGCGCGCCGAGGCGCTCCAGGTGGCCACCACCCGGCTGCCCGAGACCGTCCGCGCGCTGCGCGAGTCGGGCGACGGCGCGGCGCTGCCCGAGGTGCCCTCGATCGGCGTCAACACCCGCGACGAGATCGGGGAAGTGGCCCGGGCCTTCGACGAGGTCCACCGCGAGGCGATCAGGCTGGCCGGCGACGAGGCCAAGCTGCGTGCCAACGTCAACTCGATGTTCGTCAACCTCTCCCGCCGCAGCCAGACGCTGGTCGAACGGCAGCTCCAGCTCATCGAGGGCCTGGAGCAGGGTGAGGAGGACGAGAACCGGCTCGCCAACCTGTTCCGGCTCGACCACCTGGCCACCCGCATGCGGCGCAACAGCGAGAACCTCCTGGTCCTCGCCGGCCAGGAGGCCGCGCGCAAGTGGAGCGAGCCGGTGCCGCTGGTCGACGTCGCCCGCGCCTCGCTGTCCGAGGTCGAGAACTACGAGCGGGTCCAGATCCAGATCCCCTCGGGCGTGCAGATCGCCGGCCCGGCCGTCACCGACGCCGTCCACCTGCTGGCCGAGCTGATCGAGAACGCCATCTCCTTCTCCCCGCGCGAGAGCAAGGTGCAGGTCACCAGCGCCCCGGCGGACGGCGGCGTGCTCGTGACCATCAACGACCTGGGCATCGGCATGTCGGCCGACGAGCTGGCCGAGGCCAACTGGCGTCTGGCCAACCCGCCGGTGGTGGACGTCGCCGTCTCCCGCCGCATGGGCCTGTTCGTGGTCGGCCGCCTGGCGCTGCGCCACGGCGTCGGCGTCCAGCTCCGGATGCGCGAGACCGGCGGCCTGAGCGCCCTGGTCATGCTGCCCAACACGCTGATCGTGGGCACGCAGGGCGCGGCCGGCGTACCGCAGCAGCGCGGCCAGTACGACGCGTTCACCGACTTCGACCCGAGCATGTTCGGCCAGGCCCCGTTCGAGGAGGCCGCCTCCAACGGCCACGGCAAGGGCGCCTACGCGTCGCCGGCCGCCCTCGCCGACCCTCTCGACGACGCCCCGGTCGACACGCAGTGGCCCGGCTCGCTGCCCGCCCCCGGCACCGGCAACTGGCCCTCGTTCGCCGAGGAGCAGCCGCGGCAGGACGAGCAGCGCTGGCCGGCGTTCGGCGAGGACCAGCCGGCCGCCGCCCAGGAGGAGCGCTGGCCCTCGTTCGCCGACCCGGCGGCGCCCGCCCAGGACGTGCCCAACTGGCCGTCGTTCGCGACCGAGCCGCCTCCGCCGGGTGCGGCGCAGGACGAGCCGCGCTGGCCGTCCTTCGCCACCGAGCCGCCTCCGATGCGCGAGGAGCAGGAGACGCGCTGGCCGTCGTTCGGCGAGCAGCCGGCCTCGTCGCTGTTCACCCCTGCCGAGCCGGCCCGCCCGCCCTACGCCGACGAGCCGCCCCGTTCGCCCTTCGGCGACGAGCCCGGCCGCTCGTCCTTCGGCGAGGCGGTCCGCTACGGCGACGACCTCCGCTCACCCTTCGGCGACGAGCCCGCGCGCTCTCCCTACGGTGACGAGCCGTCCCGTGAGCCGTTCGGCGAGGAGCAGCGCTGGCCCTCCTTCGCCGAGACGGTCAAGCCGGCCGACGCCTTCGCCCCCGACGGGCAGCACGGCTTCGACCCGTTCGGCCCGGGGGAGTACTCCTCGCAGGATCTGACCGGTCCGCTGCCCGTGGTGCGCAGCTCGTCGATGGAGCCGCCGAGCGAGGAGTTCCTGCCCATCTTCTCCTCGGTGGGCTCCGACTGGTTCCGCAAGCCCGACCCCGAGGTGCTCAGACCCCGCGAGCCGGAGCCCGACCAGGAGCCGGAGACGGCCGTCCAGCCCGCGGTGCGGCTCGACACCCCGCCGCCGCTCCCGCAGCGCGGCGCGCAGCCCGGCGTCCAGGACGGCGCGCAGGAGAGCCTCAGCCCGTCCGGCCTGCCCCGGCGCCGCCCCGGCGAGTCGGGCGCGGGCGCCGCGTGGTCCTCTCCGGCCGACAGCGGCTTCCAGGCCGCGCAGGCCGCCGCCCAGCCCGCGCAGGGCGGCGTGACGTCGTCGGGCCTGCCCCGGCGCGTGCCCAAGGCCAACCTGGTGCCCGGTACGGCGAGCCTGGCCGAGCCCCAGGCCACGTCACCGGCGCCGCAGATCTCTCCCGACAGGTTGCGGAGCCGGCTCTCCAGCTTCCAACAGGGTGTTCGACAAGGCCGCGCGTTCACCCGCGGAGAAGAGAACGAGGAGGAGAAATGAGAGAACTGAGCCAGGGAGCGCGTGGCATCAGCTGGCTGATCACTGACTTCGTCAACAACGTGCCAGGGGTCGCGCACACCGTCGTGGTCTCGTCGGACGGTCTGCCGCTGGCGTTCTCCGAGGGTTTCCCGAAGGACCGGGCGGACCAGCTCGCCGCGGTCGCCTCGGGTGTCATCAGCCTGACACAGGGCGCTGCCCGTGTCTTCGAGGGCGGCCTGGTCACCCAGACCGTCATCGAGATGCAGCGCGGTCTGTTGATGATCATGTCGATCAGCGATGGCTCCTGCCTGGCCGTGCTCGCTGCGCCCGATTGTGACATGGGCCTGGTGGCCTACCAGATGACGCTGCTCGTCGAGCGCGCGGGTCAGGTGCTCACGCCTGCCGTACGCGCCGAACTGCAGGCGGCCCGCCCCCGCTAAGGGCGGTGACAGGAGAACATGGTGTCAGGTCAGGGTTGGGCTGGTGATAGCACTCCGCCGCATCCGGCGGCTCCACGTCCGCAGAAGCCGAGCTCTCTGGTACGGCCCTATGCCGTGACCGGAGGGCGCACGGCGCCGCGGATGAAGTTCGCCATGGAGGCGCTGGTGTCCTCCGTGACGTCGGAATACCAAGACATATCTCTGCTGAGTCCGGAGTATCAGGCGATCATTCAACTGACCCGGAACGTCAGGTCGGTTGCTGAGATCTCGGCCCTTTTACGACAGCCTTTGGGTGTGGTCCGGGTGCTGATCGCCGACATGGCGTCCGAAGGCCTGATCCGCGTGCACCAGCCTGCGCTGGACGCGGGAAAGCCGGACCTCAACTTGCTCGAAAGGGTGCTCAGTGGACTTCGCAGGCTCTAGCGCCGGGCTGACCTCGACGAAGATCGTCGTGGCCGGCGGATTCGGCGTGGGCAAGACGACGTTCGTGGGTGCGGTCTCGGAGATCCTTCCGCTCACCACGGAGGCGGTGATGACGGACGCGTCGGCAGGGGTCGACGACGTCTCGCTCACCCCGAACAAGACCACCACGACCGTCGCCATGGACTTCGGCCGCGTCTCGCTGGACCGGGACCTCATCCTCTACCTGTTCGGCACGCCCGGACAGCACCGGTTCTGGTTCATGTGGGACGACCTGGTGCGCGGCGCGATCGGCGCCGTGGTGCTCGCGGACACGCGGCGCCTGGCCGACAGCTTCCCCGCCATCGACTACTTCGAGGAGGCGAAGCTGCCGTTCGTCATCGGCATCAACGGCTGGGACGGGCAGTTCGCCCACCAGGACGACGAGATCCGCGAGGCGCTGTCACTGAACGCGCACACGCCGATCGTCCGCCTGGACGCCCGGGTGCGCGATTCGGTGAAGAGCACGCTGATCACGCTGGTGGAGCACGCACTGACGCGCCACTCCCACCTGCCCGCCTGACGCCCGGCGCGGCACACGCCCGTACGACGAACGCCGCCGGACCATCGGTCCGGCGGCGTTCGTGTCGCTATGGGGGAAGAACGCTATGGGGGAAGAACGCTACCGGGGAGGAAACGCTCAGGCGGAGGCGGGGACGTCCACCCCGCGCACCAGGCGGCCGACCTCGCCGCGCAGGCGCACGAAGTCGGGGTTCTCGCGGGTGGTGATCTGGTCGCGCGGCCCCGGCAGGTCCACCCGGAGGTCGCCCACCACGTGCGCGGGCGCCTTGGACAGCACCACGACCCGGTCGCCGACGTACACGCTCTCGTCGATGTCGTGGGTGATGAGCACGATCGTCATCCGGTGGTGGCCGCGCACCTTGAGGACCAGGTCCTCCAGGTCCTCACGGGTCTGGGCGTCCACCGAGCCGAACGGCTCGTCCATGAGCATCAGGCTGGGCCGGTAGGCCAGCGCGCGGGCGATCGCGACGCGCTGCTGCATGCCGCCGGACAGCTGGAACGGGTACTTCTGGGCGGCGCCGAGCAGGCCCACGGACTCCAGTGCCTCCTGCGCCGCCTCCCGCCGCGCCCGCTTGTCCAGGTCCCTGCGCCGCAGCGGCAGCGCCACGTTGTCGGCCACCGACATCCACGGGAACAGGGAGCGGCTGTAGTCCTGGAAGACCACGGCCAGGTTGTCGGGCGTCTGGCGCACCAGCTTGCCGTCGACCCGGATCTCGCCGCCCGTGGGAGTGATCAGCCCGGCGATGGAGCGGAGCAGCGTGGACTTGCCGCATCCGGAGGGACCCACGATGCACAGCAGCTCGCCCTCTGCGACGCTCAGCTTGAGCCCTTCGATCGCACGGTGCTCGTTGGGGCTGCCGGGACCGTAAACGTGCGTGAGGTTGTCTATCTCGAGCAAGTGACGTCCTAGGACAGGCGAAGCCGGGAGATAACAGGCTGACTCTACCGAAGTCAGTGATCGTTGGACATGAAGATGACCATTCCGGCAGGGGCCGGGCTCAGGCCACCGGCCGGCGCACGAAACGCCCCTGGGGACGGCCGACGATCTTGCCGGTGTCCAGCACGTGGTGACCGCGCACGAACGTGTCGGTGACCTTCGCGGTCAGCTCGAACCCCTCGAACGGCGTGTACTCCTGGGCCGAGTCCGACTCGGCCGCCCGCACGGTCCAGGTGGCGTCCGGGTCCACCAGGCAGATGTCGGCGTCGAAGCCCGGCGCGATCGTGCCCTTGGTGCGCAGGCCGTACCGGCGGGCGGGGTTCCACGAGGTGAGCGCGGCGATGCGGCCCCACGGCAGGCCGCGCCGGCGGCCCTCGGTGATGAGGCCGGGCAGCAGGTACTCCGCGCCGCCGAAGCCGGCCTTGGCCAGGAACACGTCCTCGGCGGGCGCGCCGAACTTCAGCTCCTCCCGGCAGCAGGCGTGGTCGCTGACGACCCAGTCCACGGTGCCGTCGAGCACGTACTTCCACAGCGCCTCGACGTCCTCGCGGGGCCTGATCGGCGGGTTGACCTTGGCGCCGATGCCGCTCGCCGTCTCGATGTCGGCCAGCAGGTGCCCGATCGTCACCTCGCGGCGGAAGTCGATGTGGGGGAACGTCCTGGCCATCCGCACCGCCGCGTCCAGGGCCTTGCGGGAGGACAGGTGCAGCAGGTTGACGTTGCCGAGGCCGGTCTCGTGGGCCAGGTAGGAGGCGATGAACACGGCCAGCCCCTCGGAGTGGGGCGGTCGCGAGGCGCTGTAGGCGGCCAGGCCGCTCAGGTCGCCCGCCTCCTCCACCAGACGCGTGTACGCCGTCATGATCTCGGCCGTCTCGCAGTGCAGCGACAGCGAGATCTCGCTGGCCAGCTCGGGGAACCGCTCCCGGGCCGCCTGCACGCCCCGCATGACGAACTCGAAGTGGGCGTAGTCGTAGCGCTCGCCCTCGGGCAGCATGAGGAACGCGCTCTGGTCGGCCGAGCGCCCGTGCAGCCCGTGCCCGCCGTAGAACATGAAGATCTTGAACGACGGCACGCCGAACCGCTCGACCAGGTCGGGCAGCTCCTCGATGTGACCTCGCGACATCGGCGCCAGGTGGAAGCCGTAGTCGATGTAGGCCCGGTCCTCGGCCCGGGCCAGCACCTCGGGGAAGAAGTCCGCGTACGCGCCGCCCCGGTTGAGGTAGTACTGCCCGGTGCGCATGTAGGTCAGAGCCGTCGTCACCCCGCCCTGCGCGGAGGCGCGGCTCTCGGAGCCGGCGTCCTCGTCCAGCGGGTTGTAGATGCCCCAGTGCTGGTGGGCGTCCACGACGCCGGGGAACGCGAGCCGTCCCGCGCCCTCGATCACCTCCGGGACGCCCTCGGTGGGCAGGCCGGGCGTGACCTGGTCGACGCGTCCCCCGGTCACGGCGATGTCGGCCATGACGGGCTCGCTCCGGTCATGCGTCACGACCCGCACGTTCTTCAGCAGCAGGTCTGTCACATCCGCCTCCTAGACGGTACGGCGGGCGCCCCGGTGCCAGGTCAGCACGCGGCGCTCCGCCATGAGGAACAGGGAGTTGAGGACGTAGCCGAGCACCCCGAGCACCACCACACCGGCCCACAGCCCGGCCATGTCGGCGTTGTTGCCGGCCACGCTCAGCAGGTAGCCGATGCCGTCGGTGCTGCCCTTCAGCTCGGAGATCACCATGAGGATGAGCGCCAGCGAGACGCTCAGCCGCAGCCCCGCGAAGATCTTCGGGGAGGCCGAGGGCAGGATGATCCGGAACAGTCGCAGGCGGGCGGGCACGCCGAAGACGGCAGCGGTCTCCAGTTGGAGCGCGTCCACGTTGCGCGCCCCGTCGATGGAGTTGAGCAGGATCGGCCAGACGACGCCGAACACGATGGTCGCCACCTGCACCTGGGTGCCCATGGTGAACAGCACCAGGAAGACGGGGAGCATCGCGGGCGGCGGCACGGCCCGGCCGAACTCCACGAGCGGGTCGACGTAGTCGGCCAGCCAGGCCACCCGGCCGATCGCCACGCCGAGCGCGACCCCGGCCACCACGGCGATGCTCCACGAGCCGACGACGCGGACGAGGCTGGGCACGAAGTTGTCCACCGCCTCCTCGGTCAGCAGGTACGGGCCGGAGAACCACCGCTCGTGCATCCAGGAGGCGATCCGGGTCGGCGCGGGCAGGTACGGGCTGGCCTGGGACCGGGCCAGCAGCTCCCAGCCCAGCAGGACCACGGGCACCAGCCAGAGCCGCCTGACGATGGTCGCGATCATAGGTGCCGCCACCTGAACAGGCGCCGCTCCGCGCGGAGGAGCAGCGTGTTGACGACGAGCCCGACCAGCCCGGCCCATATGAGGGTCGCGATCACGTCGACCATCGCGTCGGCGCCGATGCCGGTGCTCGCCTGGATGAGGAAGGCGCCGATGCCGCCGGCGCCGCCCACGACGTACTCCACGCTGATGGCCAGGATGAGCGTGACGGAGGCCGCCAGCCGGATGCCGGTGAAGATGAACGGCGCCGCGCTCGGCAGGCTGACCCGCAGGATGACCGCGCCGGAGCCGAAGCCGAACGAGCGCAGCGTCTCGGTGGCCACCGGGTCGACGTCGCGGACACCGTACAGCGTGTTGATGAGGATGGGCCAGGAGGCGGCGTAGACGATGAGCGCGACCTTGGCGTTGATCTCGGGCTGGAAGAAGAACAGGGCGAGCGGGATCAGCGCGACCGACGGGATCGGCCGCAGGAACTCGACGATCGCGCGGGTCATCTCCTCCACCACGGGGACGGTGCCGAGCAGCAGGCCGACCGGGACGGCGACGAGCACGGCCAGCGGAAGGCCCACGACCGCGGCGGTGAGGGTGGAGGCCAGGTCGGTCAGGAACGCGGGGTCGGCGCCGAGCCCCGCCGCCCGCGCCAGGGACGTCGAGGCGGCCGGCAGCCAGGAGACGAGGCCGGTGCGGCCGGCCAGCTCCCAGACCAGGAGGAAGACCGCCACGCCGGTGACGTGGCGGAGGAGTCTTGCGAGCCGGGCGCGGGAGGGGGTGATGCGTTCCCCCCGCGCCGGGACGGCCGTGGACGTCATCCCTGCGAGGTGACGATCATCGGCGCGACGTCGATCTTGGCCTTGATGAAGCCGTACTCCTGCATGAGGTCCGCGACCCGCTGGATGCGCTGGGCGCTCAGCGTGGTCGGGTAGTTGCCGAGGTTGATGGTGGCCGCGGTGGCTGCGGGGATCTTGGTGAAGGTGGGCAGGATCTTGGTGACGGCGCTGCGGTCGGTGGCGGCGATGTTCTGGGCCTTGGCCATCGCGCGCTGGAAGGCGGCCATCGTCCTGGGGTTGCTGCTCACCCACTTCTCGGTCGCCGCCCAGCCGGTGATCGGCAGGCTCTCCGTGGGGCCGGACATGGTGTCGACCAGCATCGTCGCGCCGAGCTTGTTCTTGGCCTCGCTGACATAGGGGTCGGTCATCCAGACCGCGTCCACGTCGCCCTTCTCCAGCGCCTGGAGCCAGTTGGTGGTGGGCACCTCGACGTACTGGATGTCCTTGCCGGGGCTCGGGTCAAGGCCGGCGATCTTGAGGTGCGGGTTCATGGTGAGCACGCCGAGGCCCTTGAGCGCGTTCACGCCGATCTTCTTGCCCTTGAGGTCGGCGACCTTCTTGATGGGGGAGTCGCGCCCCACCATGATCCCGAAGGCGCCGGTGGCGCCCTGGTAGGAGTCGGCGATGTACTTGAACTTCTCCAGGCCCTCACTCTGGATCGTCAGGATGGTGGCATAACTGCCGAGGACCACGTCCATGCTGCCGTTGGACAGCTTGGGCAGCACGGCCTGGGGCGCCTGGATGGCCTCGGTCTTCACGTTGAGCCCCTGCTCCTTGAAGAAGCCTCGCTCGATGGCGATGAACAGGGGGGCGGAGTCGGCCCCCGGGTACTGCCCGATGAGCAGGTCGGTCTTCTCCAGCCCGTTGGCGTTGGTCTCACCTCCGGTCTTGGCGTCCGTGCCGGAGCAACTCGTCATGGCAAGGGTGGCCACCAGTCCGATCAGGGCGATGCGCCCTGCCGCAGCGAGCCTCATGTCGCGTCTCCTTTGAACGGGGGTGGCCGACACTCGACACACCCCAAAGCGCAGGCAACCCTTGCGCATGGTCCCCCGATTCTGGAAATTATCAATATATATGGCGAAAAAATGATCACACTGTTTTTCTGGAGGTATGTCCAGATATAGGTGATGATATGGCTGGCGTTCATCGGGGACGTGTGGCTACTGTCGGGACGTGGAGACATATGCCAGATGATCGACTTGTCGGTGTGGCCACATCGGCGGGCGATTTATCTGTTGAACATAAATAGGTTTTCGGACCACGGGTGCCGGGGGCGGCACACGGCGAGCACGGGCACGAATTTGATCTCTTGCACCAGGCCATCCAAGGGAGAGGTTGCGGAGGCCAGTGAGAAAGACATTGCCCCCTGCGAACGGCGATTCCGGCTTACCTGCTGAGGCGTCCGCCTTTCCGTCATCCCATGCGAGGACAGGGCCGCCGGCCCAGCCCGGGCATGCCAGGGGACCGGGCGGCATCGTGCGCAACTGGCGCGTGCGCACCAAGCTGCTGGTACTGATCGTCATCCCCACCGTCGCGGCGCTGGCGTTGGGCGGCCTGCGTGTCGCATCCTCCGTCACCAGCGCCTCCGAGTACGAGCGCGTCTACCAGACGGCTGTGCTGGCCGGAAAGCTGACCGAGCTGGCCCACGAGACCGAGCTGGAACGCGACCTCACCGCCACCTTCGTCGCCCAGGACCGTAAGGGTGACCGCAATGCCATCACCGCCCAGTACTCCACCGTGGACCGGCTCGTCGCCGAGGCGCGGCCCGACGTCACCGCGCTCGGCGCCTCCGACAGCCCCCTGCGGGCCGAGGCCGTGCGGGTCAGGAACCGTTTCGACGAGCTGCCCAACTCCCGCCGGACCGCCGTCGAGTCCCGGCTGAACGTCTCCTCCGTCATCGAGCTGTACGACCAGTCGATCTCCGACTTCCTCGCCCTCAACGACACCATCGACCAGGGCGCGGCGGACAAGGAGCTCACCGACACCGTCGCCGGGTTCGCCGCCCTGTCGCGGGCCAAGCAGTACGTCTCCCGGCAGCGGGCGCTGCTGGTCTCGGCGCTGGCCGTCGGCCGCTTCAGCCAGGACGAGCTGGACGACTTCATCGCCGCGCGGGCCCAGCGCAACAGCGAGCTCGCCGCGTTCCGGGCACAGGTGCCGCTGGCGCTGCGCCAGGCGTACGACGACACGGTCAGCGGCCAGGCCGTCGACCGGGCAGAGCTGATCCAGGCCCGCGCCCTGGCACTCCAAGACGCCGGGCTGCCGCTCACCGACCGGGGTCTCGACCTCTCCAGTGACGGGCAGGCGTGGTTCACCGCGGTCACCGAGACCATCGACGGCATGCGCCAGGTCGAGCAGCGGGTCGCCGACGCGATCATGCTGCGCAGCCGTACCGTGCAGGTCGCCGAGCAGCAGGGCGCGATGGTCTTCGCGATCGCGATCGCCGTGCTCCTGGTGCTCGTGCTGATGGTCACCGTGCTGATGGCACGTTCCCTCAGCGGCCCGCTGCGCCGGCTCCGGCGCGAGGCGCTGCTGATCGCCGGCCGCCGCCTGCCCGAAACGGTCCAGCGGCTGCGGGACTCGGACATGTCCGGATCGGCGGCGGCCCTGGCCGAGGTGGAGCCGATCGGCGTGGTCGGCGACGACGAGATCGGCGAGGTCGCGCGGGCGTTCGATGAGGTGCATCGTGAGGCGGTGCGGCTGGCGGGTGAGGAGTCGCGGCTGCGGAGCAATGTGAATGCGATGTTCGTGAACCTGTCGCGGCGTAGTCAGACGTTGGTGGAGCGGCAGATCACGTTGATCGATGGTCTGGAGCAGGGTGAGCAGGACGAGAGCCGGTTGGCGAACCTGTTCAAGCTGGATCATCTGGCCACTCGTATGCGGCGTAACAGTGAGAACCTGCTGGTGCTGGCGGGGCAGGATCCGCCGCGTCGCTGGAGTCAGCCGGTCAAGCTGGTGGATGTGGCCCGCGCCTCGCTGTCGGAGGTGGAGAACTACGAGCGGGTCGTCCTCCAGGTCCCCGACGGCGTCTCCGTCGCCGGTCAGGCCGTCAACGACGTCATCCACCTGCTGGCCGAGCTGGTCGAGAACGCCCTGTCGTTCTCCCCGCGCGAGAACAGGGTGACGGTGTCGGGCAGCCGCATCGACGGCGGCGGCGTCATGCTGTCCATCACCGACGCGGGCATCGGCATGACGCAGGACGAGCTGGCGCAGTCCAACGAGCGCCTCACCGACGCGCCCACCGTGGACGTGTCGGCCTCGCGCCGCATGGGCCTGTTCGTGGTCGCCCGCCTGGCCCACCGCCACGGCATCCGCGTCCAGCTCCGGCCGCATGCCTCCGGCGGACTGACCGCCATGGTCCTGCTGCCGGACTCCCTGCTCGGCAACCCGTCCCCCGCGTACGCGAGCTCGCCGAGCCCCGCGCACGAGGACGCCTACAACGGCCCGCAGCTCGCGCCCGCGCCGGCCCCCACGCCCAACTGGCCCGGCGGCGGCTACCAGCCGGGCCCCGGCCACCCGTCCTTCCCGTCCGCTCCGCCCGCCCAGCAGAACGGCTGGCCGGCCATGCCGCAGTGGCCGTCCGAGCCCAGCGGCTGGCCGTCGGAGCCGCGAGCCGGGTTCAACACCAACGACTCGTGGCTGCCGCCCGAGGAGCCGGGCTGGTCCAGCGGCGGCAACGGGCTGCCCCGGCGTCCCCCGCTGGAGGAGCCCCAGCCCTGGGGACCTTCCGGTGTCCAGCCCGACCGCCCCTTCGACAGGCCGCTCGGCCGCCCCCGGCCGCCGCGCCCCGACTTCCCGGAGACCGACTCGGCCAGCACCGGCCCCATCCCGAGGGTGAACAGCCAGCCCTCCGCCGGTGACGAATACCTGCCGATCTTCGCCGCCGTGGAGTCCGCCTGGTTCGCCAGCGGCGCGAGCTGGGGCACCTCGAAGGCCGACGCCGGGTGGAGCGCCGCCGAGGCGGTGGTGGAGCCGGTGCGTGACGGGGCGACCGCGTCCGGTCTGCCCAAGCGGGTGCCCAAGGCGAACCTGGTGCCCGGCTCGGCCGACTCGGCGTCGGCACCCAAGGCGGTGGCCCCGATGCCGGCGGTCTCCCCGGACCGGGTGCGCAACCGGCTGTCCAGCTTCCAGCAGGGCTTCCGGGCCGCCCGCGAGGACATCAACGAGGGCAAGGCGTATCCGGCGGGTCCCCGGAACGCCGACAGCAGCGAGGAGGGCGCATGAAGGATCTCAGTCACGCGGCGCGCGGTGTCGACTGGCTGATCACCGATTTCGTGAGCACCGTTCCCGGGGTCGCCCACGCGGTCGTGGTCTCCTCGGACGGCCTGCCGCTCGCCGCCTCCTCCGGCTTCCCGCCGGACCGGGCGGACCAGCTCGCGGCGATCGCGTCGGGGCTGGTCAGCCTGACGCAGGGCGCGGCGCGGGTGTTCGAGGGTGGTGTGGTCAACCAGACGATCGTGGAGATGCAGCGGGGGCTGATGCTGATCATGTCGATCAGTGACGGCTCGTGTCTGGCGGTTCTGGCGGCCCCCGACTGCGACATGGGGCTGGTGGCGTACCAGATGACGCTGATGGTGGATCGCGCCGGTCAGGTGCTCACTCCGGCGGTACGCGCGGAGCTGCGCTCGAGTCAGTCCAGGTGAGGTAAGTGACAGACCCCAGATGGAACGGCGGTCCCGAGCCGAGACCGATGTCGTCCTTCGACCCGGGGTCTCCCGTGCGTCCCTATGCGGTGACGGGTGGGCGTACGGCGCCGCGGGTGAAGTTGGCGATGGAGGCGTTGGTGTCGTCGGCGACGGCTGAGCCGAG
>NZ_JBFAHO010000012.1:0-2087 GCF_040654215.1 Nonomuraea sp. NPDC050733
GTGTGTGCTGCGCTCTGTTACTCTTCGCCGGGTCCAGAGCTGCGCCACACTGAAGATCTTGCTCGCGTCCACTAGGCAATTCTGAGACAGCAAGCAGTGCTTGTGTGTTTCAGAGGGTTACGGCGGTTATGGCGGGAAGGAAACACCCGGTTACATTCCGAACCCGGAAGTTAAGCTTCCCAGCGCCGATGGTACTGCACTCGGGAGGGTGTGGGAGAGTAGGTCACCGCCGGACAATCTTTGATGGGGGGTCCATGCGGGTCTGGCATTCGTGCCGGGCTTGTGTGGGCCCCTTTCGCATGCCCGGAGACGTCTACGCCGGGCAACCTTCGGGCCCGATGGGCCGGCCGGATCTGCACCGGCAGGCACACGGGCCCTGATCGGATCACAACGCACACGTGTTCCTGGCGGAGAGTCACCGGGAACACGCCGGGCATCACTGTCGTGCCACGAACACACCCCAGCCCAGGTACTGCCGGCCGTATTGCAGGTGCGCACGGCGAGACTTGTCCAGGAAGTCACGGATCGCCGGGGCGTCGGAGTCGTCGGGATTGGCGCGCAGCCAGTCGCTCAGCGTCCACCACTGGCTCGCCACGTACCGATCCCAGCTGTCCGGGTCGGCCAGCACCATCTCCACCAGCTCGAAGCCGGCACTCTCCAGTCGTTCCGCCGTACCGGCCAGCGACGTGAACGTCCCTTCGGGGATCTCCATGGTCTCGTACGCCTCGGCGGGCGGCGGAGTCTGCCAGAAGCACTCGCCGACCAGCGCGATCCCGTCCCGGCGGAGCGGTCGCCGCATGAGGTCCAAGGTTCCCGTCAGGCCGCCGCCGATCCATGTCGCGCCGATGCAGGACACGATGTCGTACGTCTCCGCCTCGGGCTCGTACGTCCGCGCGTCGGCTTCGACGAAGCTCACCTGGTCGGAGACCCCGAGCTCCGTGGCGCGCTTCCTGGCCGCGTCCAGGAACGTCGAGCTGAGATCCACCCCCACCCCTTGCAACCCGTAGCGGGACGCCCAGCGGCTGAGCATCTCGCCCTTCCCGCAAGCGAGATCCAGTTGTCGGGTATCGGGCCGGATGTGGCATATCTCGCCGAGGAGATTGAGCTTGTCGTGGCTCAGGGGATTCAGGATGCGGTGACGCGACTCGGCGATCTCATGGAAGCGAAGCGACATGGCTGGCAGTCTTCCTGAAAACGGCAAAGGGAGCGACCGAATTCGCTCGTCGGCGAGTCACGTGGACGTTCGGAGGCTTGCTAGTCTGGAACGAGCGGGCCACCCCCACGGGTGGCCTTCGTCGCGTAAGGCCCGAGACGGGCGGCGGCGAGCCACGGCGGCCGTCATATGCGATGCGGGTCCGCTGAGTGAGCCAACGAAATGGACCAGAAGTGAACAGAGACAACGGACCCGACGGCGGACAGCGCGAGGGCGGCGAACACGGGGAGAGGCGTACGTACGGGAACAGAGACGGCGGGTACGGCTCCCGAGGCAGTGACCAGGGGGCGTCGCGGGGCGACCGCCCGTTCCGTTCTGACCAGCGCTCCGGCGGCCGCGACGACCGGGGGCCGCGCCGCGAGGGCGACGACCGCCGTTCCTCACAGGACCGCGGCTCCGGCGATCGGCCCGGATACCGCGGCCGGGACGACCGTCCCGCCCGCTCTGACCGTCCCGACCGCCCCGGCCGCGACGATCGAGGCCCGCGCCGTGAGGGAGGCTTCGACCGGAGCCCCCGTCGTGACGGCGGTTTCCGCGGTGACAGCGGTCCGCGGCGCGATGATGATCGTCGGTCGTTCCGGGATCGGGATGATCGTGGTCCGCGTGGCGAGGGCGGTTTCCGCGGAGACAGTGGGCCGCGCCGTGAGGGAGGCTTCCGCGACGACCGCGGTCCCCGCCGTGAAGGTGGCTTCGACCGGGGTCCGCGTCGTGAGGGTGGCTTCGGTGACCGGGGTCCGCGTCGTGACGATGAGCGTCGTCCGTTCCGCGACCGCGATGACCGCGGTCCGCGCCGTGAGGGCGGGTTCGGTGATCGCGGTCCGCGTCGCGAGGGTGGGCAGGGCGACAGCCGTCCCCCGTTCCGTGACCGCGATGA